>JAQVME010000174.1 GCA_028703745.1 Clostridia bacterium | reverse complement strand
GCCGTATCTTTTAGATACCGAATCCGCCATTATGTGCAATTGTTTGCGCATGACAAACAGTCTTGCCGACACGTTTGAAATATCAATAATATATCCGTCTGCGTTGCCGTTGTCACGGAGGCGTATCTCATAGCCGTCGTCCTCGTTGACTATGAGGTTTTGTCCAATGACATATATTTCGGGTTCTATCAATCCGGCTATCTCGCTTGTATGTGTCTCACCGCGCAAAAGTCCCTGGTACTCTATTCTTATGTCGGGCGCATCGCCATAGCTGACGCATACATCGCTTACCGCTGCCGTCAACACGCCTTTCGAAATATTGAAGGTCACGGTATTGGAGTTTTGGCTGAAATAGTTCGTTGATTCAGCTTTGACAGCTCTTACCGAAATAGCTCCTGCGCCGTTTATGTACAAGGTATCGGCAATGACGTTGGCGCTGCCTTGCAACACCTCAAAGCTGATACCCGACGGACCGTCGCCGCCGCTGACGGCAAAATCGACTTGTTTTAGCTGATACGTATTGTCGGCTATGTCCGCAAGCACCAGCGGCGTAGGCTGGTTTATGCGGGCTATGGTGAAGCTGACACTTTTCTCTCCGTCAAGTTCAAAATTATGCACATCCTCTGCGGCAATAACCGCCTTGGCAATATAGTCGCCGGCGTTTAGAACTTCTTCATCGGGTATAGGCTGATTGTTGTGATAATAAACAAGCTCTGCGTAGCCGAAGGTGTTGGCGGTGAGCGGATACCTTGCGACGATGGCGGTGTGCTGAGAAGAGCCACTGTATTGTAAGCTCTGGTAGCCGTTAAAGGTGACATTTGAAATGACCTTCTTGAGAATGACAAATACGTAGCTCTCGTTCAGAATTATGTTGTAATTCTCCTTGTTGCCCGAAATATTCTCTGTAAGACCAATGGTATATTCCCCAGCGTCCCACATACCCGCCGACGGCTCGCCGATACGGGTGAAGCTAAATTCGTTGACGAACAGACCGTCGCCGAGGTCGCCTTCAAAGCTGTGCGCTACAATGATAGGCGCGTTGCCATCGTACTGCTTGCTTAAGTTGTCGCTCAAGATATTTATCAAGGCGTCTCTTTTTATGATGCTGCCTGGGATGTCTGTCAAGGTATCGGGTACGGAATAATTCGACTTTCCGGTACCGGAAATATTGAATTCCTCGAAGGTGATGAACTTGTCGTTACCGATATTCGGGTCAAGCTGTGAGGAGGCGTTGAAATACTTTCGCACAGCGGTGAGCAGCACCTCGTCACCGTCTACTACGCCGATTATGGCTGCGGCGCCGATGTCTATTTCGTCGTAGGAGTATTTGTCATACTGCTTTGTGCTGTATGCGGCAAGAGCCAGCTCTTCAAGGTCGAGAGCAAGTTTCAGCGGAGTTATGACGTAATTGATCAGCTTCGAGCCTACTATTACGCTGCCCTCCTGAAGCTTGATTATCAGCTGGTACTGCATTGCATTTATGGGCTCGTCTACCGATGTTCTCGGATTGGTTCTGTAATACTCAGTATACGCCACGAACCCGGGGATATTTATGCTGTATAGCTTGGGCTGACCGTCATAGTCGAAGCTATCCGAATCAACGGTCGCCTTTATGCCGTCAGGATTTATTATTTCTGTCGGTCCGTCTCCGAAGGCGACTATGCTTGCGGTGAATTCCCATGAGACGTCACCCATTGTACGCATACAATCAATATAATCTCCGTCACCGGAATATTCGTCATAAGTACCATAGTCAAGCACAAGTCCGTAGCCTTTTTCGGGTTCAACGGTAATGATAACCTGTTGCCCCTCATAGTAATTACCGCTGCCGCTTGCCGTTGCGTTCGAAAGCTCGGCTATGGTGACGGCTTTTGTGAATCTGGCATACCAGTTTTGAGCTCCTTGCGCGGTCTGAGCGTTATACATGGGATAGTAGACGTTGTCCACTATGCCGCCGGCATCAAAGACTATCGTGTCCTCGTCAATGTTGCGCATTTCAAAGTCGAAGCCTGCGTAGGGCAAAAACTCAAAATATATAAATTTCTCATCTGCTGCAAAAGTATCAATGTAAGAGTTAATCGTGCCGTTTTGGTCGATATAAAGCACGGAGCCTATCTTGTTGTGAGAATCAGCGGCGTTTATGTCCTTGGCATACCAGCAGTTTTGGACGGAAGCGTACGTGTTCTCAAAAAAGCCGACTATGCCGCCCCAATTGCTGTTGCCCAGCACTTCGCCGACATAAAGGCTGTTTGTCACGGTATTCGATAGTAACATTCCTACTATGCCGCCGACATTATTTGCGCCGAGCACACTCGCGGCGGAATAACATCTGTCCACCTTGCCTCTGCTGTAGCCCACAACGGAGCCCACTCTCTCACTTCCCACTATATCGCCCGAGGCAATTATTACGTTTTTGACTACGGCGTTCTCTCCGATATAGCCGAAAAGTCCCTGGCTGTATATCGTCTCTGAATCTCCGACGACTAGGTTTGATATCAAGAAGCCTTTGCCGTCAAAATTTCCGCGGAAAACCAGGCTATCTATGGCGCTCGCAAGGTCGAACCTGCCTATTGGAAGAAAGCCGCCTTGAATTTCGATGTCGGCTGTCACCTCAAAATAGCAGTTGGAAAAAGAATAGCCGTTCAGCACCTGTTTGCTAAGAGTATCAAGATGGTCGAAGGTCTCAATCCTGTACGGGTTATTCTTGCTGCCCCATTCAAAGATATTGTATACGTCCCTTCCCAAAAGTCGAAGCATAACGCTCTGCTTGGAATAATTCTTTATTTCGGATATTATGTCGGCGTTCTCGCCCGGTTCTGCCAGTATGTTGTAAAAGACCAGCAATTGCGGCGCAAAATCCGCATCCATACCCCTCTCCTCGTTGGATACGTAGTGTCCGGAGGTAAAAACCATATAGTTAAGAGCGTCGGCTCCCACCATCTGAACTGTGGTAAGCCCTGAGACTGTGGCACCCGCCGCAGTGCCCGTACCTACTGCGGAAAATCCGGATAATACCTCGTTATTGAAATAGCTCAATGTCACTTCGGTTGAATCATTCATACCTATGATGCCGCCGGCGGCATAGCCCGCTTCACCTTTGATGCCGCCGATGTTGTAGCAATTTCTTACTATCGAACCTGGGGAATTGTAGCCGGAAATGCCTCCCTTAAGGTCGCCTTGATAAGCTTCTCCGAGCTTGTGGCTTTCGATATTTCCGCTGTTGTAACAAACCTCGATTATGCTATTATCGAAGTTCGCGCCCGATATGCCCCCGACATGAGAGCCGTCGCCGATTATGTAGCCGCTGTTGAAGCTGCTTTGAATACTGCCTCTGGCTTCGCCTGCCATACCTCCGACAAAATGCATGCCCGTCACGGTAGCTGTGTTGCATGAACGCGAAATGTTTTTTGCGTAGCCGGCTATTCCGCCTATGTAGGAATCTCCCGAAACGTCCGTATTATTCATGCAATCCCAAATATCGCCTATGCTGTGTCCGGCAATCGCTCCGACATAATTGTCGCCGACGATGCCGCCGTAAATTTCCGTTGGAGATACGATATACGGTCTTATGTTGAGTTCCTTCACTCGGGCGCCCGTACCGATAGCGCTGAAAAGTCCGACAAAATTCGCGTCAGGCTTGTTTATGCTAAGGTTATAAATAGAATAATAATCGCCTTCCAAAGTGCCGAGGAAAGGATTATCGAAACTTGCTATAGGCTCAAAATCCTCTTCAAGTATGATGTCATTCAGCATTTTGTAATGAGAGCTGCCGTATTCGGAGAAATAAGCGCCCACCAGCCTTTGCATATTGACCAGATCAAGCGCGTCCGCCAACATATAAGGCGACGCGACTATGTCTTCGCCGTCGTGGAAATAATTCACCTCGGCGCTTTCCGCAGAAAGCTGAGTGCCAAAAAATGCCGTAAGCTGGGGATAGTATCCCTTTCTTCCATCTCTCGGCTCCATGGTGAAACCTACTGCCAAATATCCTGTATTTGTT
>JAQVME010000011.1 GCA_028703745.1 Clostridia bacterium | reverse complement strand
TAGTAGAGGGTAGGCTTTTCAACGATTATATTTCAAAGATTCATTCAAAAGAAAAAGTAGAAATAGAAAAAATTAACGACGAAAATATCAGCATAAGATTCAATTTTTCCGAAATACAGATGCAATTCTACGAAAAAGAGAATTTCCCTCTTTTCGGAGAATACGAAGGCAACCAATTCTTTGTAATTAAAGAAAAACAATTAAAAGAGCTTATCGACCGCGCGCTGTTCTGTGTTTCCATGAACAACAACAGAGTAATGCTAAAAAGTTGCAGCTTTAAAGTAACAGATAAAGAAGTAGAGGCGGTCTGCCTAGACGGCTTCAGAATAGCCGTGAGCAAAAAGAGCGTAGAGCAACAAAAAGGCGACATAAGCTTTATTATCTTCGGAAAAATAGTTACAGATATTCTCAAAACGCTTGATGATAGCGACGAAAACATAATAGTCAGCAAAGAAGGAAATATGGTGCTTTTTGACAAGGGACACACAAAAATTAAAGTAAACACCATTGACGGAGAATTTTATAATTATAAACTCAATCTTCCCACGGAGATTCGCAACGAAATTCTCGTTAACAAAAGCGAACTGGAAGAATGTCTTCAAAGAGCCGCCGTTATTTGCAGGGATGCCGCATATAATAAAATAGTGATTTCCATAGAAGAAGGCGTAATGAATATTAAAACGGAATCCGAAAAAGGAAGAATTAACGAAAACATCAACTGCAAAAACAGTGGAGATTCCATAAAAATCGGTTTGAATTGCCGATACATTCAGGAGGCGATTTCAAAGATAAAAGAGGATTTTCTGAAAATTATTATAGAAAGACCGTCAAAACCCATATTAATTAAGCAAATAGAAGAAGACGAGTATAAATGTATAGTTTTGCCATTGAGGCTAATTGGCTAAAAGGAGAAAAAATGCAATCAAAAAAAGAATTTTGCCTTTGTGACAAGGCGGACGACATAAGAAAAATTCTAGTAGAAATGATAGGACGACTGGGCACCGGACATATAGGAGGTGCGCTGTCCATCGTTGATGTGCTGACGGTGCTTTATTTTGGCGAAATGAACATCGACCCCGGCAATCCGCAAAAGCCCGACAGAGACCGCCTTGTTGTAAGCAAAGGACACGCCGGACCGGCGCTATACGCAACACTTGCCGAAAAAGGGTTTTTCCCTATGGAAGAAATAAAAACGCTGAATCAGCCGGGAACCAATCTGCCCTCCCATTGTGACATGAACAAAACCCCCGGCATAGATATGACGGCAGGTTCCCTCGGACAAGGCCTTTCAGCTGCCGTGGGCATGGCTCTTGCATCAAAACTCGACAAAATAGACAATTACATTTATGCAATTATCGGAGACGGCGAATCGCAGGAAGGACAAATTTATGAAGCCCTCATGTATGCGGGCAACAAACAGCTGAACAACTTGATAATTTTCCAAGATAATAACAAAATGCAAATAGACGGCATGACGGCGGAAATAAACAGCGTTGAACCCTTTGACAAAAAAGGCGAAGCGTTCAATCTTTTCACGCAGAGAGTAAACGGACACAATCACGATGCCATAAAACAAGCCATAAAGCGAGCGAAAAACCAGAAAAAACAAGCAAGCTTAATTATTTTAGATACAATAAAAGGAAAGGGCTTTGATGTCGCCGAAGCAAAAGGCGTGGGCTGTCACAACATGTCATACGACGAGCAGGCATGGCGTTCATACTGCAACAAATGGGAGGCTTAATATGCTTGACAATAGAGAGATGAGGCAAGTTTATTGCGATAAACTGCTTGAAATGGCAAAAAACAACGCAAACATAATAATTTTCGAAGCAGACCTTATGAAGGGAAGCGGCACCGAAAGATTTTTCAAAGAGTACCCCGACAGAGCTTTTGATGTGGGCGTAGCCGAGGCAAACATGGTGACCGTAGCCGCCGGAATGTCGACTTACGGCAAAATACCGTTCTGCACGACATTTGCTCCTTTTGCTACCAGAAGGTGTTATGATCAAATCTTTATTTCCGTGGCATATGCCCAAAGAAACGTAAAAATAACCGGCACAGATCCCGGCATCACCGCCGAAATAAACGGAGGAACACATATGCCGTTTGAGGATATGGGCATAATGCGGAATATTCCCACTATGGTCTGCGTAGAACCTACAGACGAAGCTATGCTGGACAGTCTTATGCCGCAGATAGCCGCGCATAACGGACCGGTCTACATCAGGCTTTTTAGGAAAAAGGCCGAAAAAATTTATGAAACAGGCGAAAAATTCGATTTATTTAAGGCAAAAAGCATAAAAAAAGGCAAAGATTGCACTATAGTGTGTTCCGGCATTATGGTCAGCAAAGCCATAGCCGCCGAACAAGAATTACTTAAACAAGGTTACGATGTGGGCATCCTTAATGTCGCGACATGGAAACCTCTTGACAAACAAGCCATTCTTGAAAGCGCAAAAGAAACAGGATGCCTGGTCACCGCAGAAAACCATAGTATTATTAACGGGCTTGGGAGCGCCGTCGCCGAGTTATTGTGTGAAGTGTCTCCCGTTCCGCTAAAACGCGTGGGCGTGCGCGACATTTTCGGCGAGGTTGGAAAGATGGACTATCTCGAAAAGAAGCTTCAGATTTCTGCAGCAGACATCATTGACGCCGTAAAAAATGCAATTGAAATGAAAAATGGCAAAGCTCTTTAGAAAAAGAAAAGAAAACATTCTTGCAAAAGCGCCTCCACCAGAGGTGTCCATGCAAAAACCGAGCACGCTTGTCCTGGTCAAAAAACCGACCGGGACAAGTGTTTTTTTTCACGGCAGAGAAATAATTTGCAGCAAGGACAAAAAACCGTTTGCAGAAGTGATAATATGTGAAGCAACGAACGGCAAAAATGAAAAAACAGTTCAAAAAACAGTCCCGCTTTGTCTTCAAACCGCCGAAAAGACTCCGGACGGCATAAAAATGCTTTTTGCCGCCAAGGGACACACCGTAAGGCTGGACATCAAAGAGGAAGAAAAGCAACTGCATATCAAAATAAAGAAAGAGGGAAACAACACTGCAAAATTGTATTTTCCACGTGGAACAAAAGAAAAAGTAAGCATATTTTCAGCTCAAAATATGCCAAAAACGAAAGAAAACAGTGTGTTTTATACCAAAACGCCTAACGTCGCGATAGAAGATTTTATGTATAATCTCAAGACGGCAAAGGCATGGGATGTCGAAGTAAGCGACAGGGATTTGGTATATAAAATAAAAGGAGAAAAAGCCAAGCTGTTTGTTATTAAAGCCGGAGACGCCCAAGATAATATACGGTTTTATTTCAGTCAAGATAATATTGGTTCCTCACGGCATTTAGGAAAGGGCATATATTTTAATACTGAAGCCGAGCGGGTCGAGGATAAAATTTTTCGCTTAATTGCTGCCGGATTGGATTTTGACGGGGTTGTTTTTTCTTATGATGCGGCGCGGCTTGATGAGTTCTATGGAAGAAGTCGACGCATTAGGGCTCTAGGAAAAAGTATTATGTTGCGGATGAAGCCGTACCTTCCCGTGAAATATGTCGGCGAAATAATGCGCGATTATCTGGTTCGGGACAAGAGCGGAGAGCTGCTCGTCACAGAGATCGACGGAGAGAAACAGTATGCCGTCAACCTGGCAGACAAGGATGCGCGGCGATGGTTGCAGAATCAGCTACGAAACTACCTTGACTACGGTGTAAAAGGAATAATCGCAGAATGCGGCCGCATTGACGAAGACAGGGCGGCGCTGCCTCTTGAAGAAAAATTCAGCTACGGTGAAATTTGGTATATCTTATGGCAGCGACTTGTTCGGGAGGTTGTTGATGAATATCCTGACAGGTTTTTATTGCTGCGCCATAACGGGCCAAAATCCCCGAAGTTCGGCATGCTGTTGACTGACGAAGTTGAATGGAAAGCAATAGAAGGCGGCAAAATAAACGACGAGATAGCAAGCTTGACGTTATGCGGCATGGGCGAGGATATTATTACCGAGCTTGGCGGAATAAAGGAGAGCAAGGAAAAGAAATTTTTGAACGCCGAAAAATGGTTTTTGCTGTGCCGAAATAAGCCTTTAATTATTTTCGGAAAGGTTCCGGAAAAAGTTGTTAAGAAATACTATTATTTGCTCGAGAGAGAATAGGCGTCAAAATGCTTAAGATTTGAAGAAAACGGCAAAAAAAGCGATATACAGTCTTCCGATAAACAAGGGGAAAAGATCGGGGAGGGTGTACAAAATGTTCCACGTGGAACATTTTTTTTGTATAATAAGGTTAGGAAAAGTCGGGCAAAACAGCAACAGAGATTATTTTCTTGACATTGGTCGGTTGCTTATTGTATAATTCTAGAGCTTATGTAAAAAAAGATAATTATAATATAGAGGAGACAAATCAAGATGAAAAGAACATATCAACCCAAGAAAAGACAAGCAAGCAAGGTTCATGGCTTCAGGCAAAGAATGAAAACAAAAGGCGGCCGTAACGTGCTTTCAAGAAGGCGCAACAAGGGCAGAGCAAAGCTTTCGGCATAACAATGCAAAAAATATATCGCTTAAGCCACAACAGCAGTTTTCAATACATTTTTCGAAACGGTCAGAAGTTTCATAGCGATATACTCATTTTGTTCGCCACAAAGGCGGCGAACCTCAAGCTCGGCGTCAGCGTCAGCAAAAAAGTTGGCAACAGCGTTGTCCGCAGCAAAACAAAAAGAAGAATCAAAGAAGCTTTTCGTCAGCTTATTCCGCAAACGCAAAAAGGATACAATTTTGTGGTAGTCGCTAAAGAAGAAATAACCAAAGTCGGCTATACAGAAATATTGCAGACGCTTCAAAACCTTCTTACAAAAGCAGGATTGACGGGAGACGCGCAATGAAATACCTTTGTGAAAAGCTGATTATATTTTACAAAAGGTTTATATCTCCTTCTTTGGGAGCAAAATGTATATATACTCCAACCTGCTCAATGTATACGCTGGACGCAATAAAAAAATACGGTGTTATCAGAGGAATCTGGCTGGGCGCCCTCAGGATATTGAGGTGCAACCCCTTTCACAAAGGCGGGTTTGACCCTGTCAGAGAAAATCTTAAAGGAAGTGCGAAATGGACATTATAGGGCTTATGGCTACTGATTTGAACCTGATTGGTAAACTCATTTACAATGTTTTGTACAAATGGGTAAACGCTTGGGCGGGCGGCACGCTTTTGGGTGCGTTCAGCATAACGGTTATACTTTTTACGGTCTTCTTAAAGGCAGCGACCTCGCCGTTTGATGTTTGGCAAAAAGTTATTACCAGAAAGAACGCCAAGATAATGGAAGTTATGAAGCCCCAACTAGACAAAATAACCAAACAATGCGGCAACAATAGAGAGCTGCTTATGCAAAAACAAAGGGCTCTTTACAAACAACACAAGTACAGCACTTTCGCCAGCTGTTTGCCTATGCTTATCACGCTAGCGATCTTTATTGTAGTTTTTTCCGGCTTTAACAGCGCCGTAAGATTCCATAATTCCAAGAGTTTTGATGACCTCAGCGCGTCGTATACCGCCGCGTATCAAGCAAAAACTCAGGAATTTATTGCAGAAGGTAAAGCGGCCGAGCAAGATGGAGTGCTTGTTCCGACAGAAGGCTATACCGCGGCAGGACTAAAAGAGGAACAAATTGCCGCCGCCGAAAAGGCCGTTCTTGACAATTATAAACCCGAAAGATTTTTGCTTACCGCCAATATTTTTATGCCCGACACCTGGTCGAGCCCCGTTCCCTCCGCCGATGTCTTCAGCAATACCGGCATAGGAAAGCTGGGAATCAAGGATGTTGACGCCAACGAATATAACAAGGTTATGCGACCGCTTATAGCAAAATACAATTATAGCCAAAGCGGAAAAAAGACCTGGAACGGGTACCTGATTTTGCCGATTCTGGCATTCATACTTAACCTTTTAAGCACGAAGCTGAATAAACCGCCGGAGCAGCCGCAAATGATTGGTCAGACCGAGGAGCAGAAGAAAGCGCAGGCCGCGCAAACTAAGATGCTCACCTATCTTATGCCTGTCATGATGACGGTGTTTACCTTCTTGTATTCTACGGCGTTCGCACTTTATATGTTTATGAACTCGTTTATTACTACGATGTTTAATCTTGTGTACAACATTGTTGCCAAGAAGAAAGACGCCAAAGAAAAGGACTATATCCTTTCCACTACAATTAAGAAATAATAGGAGAAATGATGACGACGAAACACGAATTCAAGGGCGCTACCGTTGAAAGCGCCATAGACGCGGGATTGAAAGAATTGAAACTGACAAGAGAAGACGCGGAAATCGAGATATTATCAAACGGAGGGTTCTTGAAGAAGGCCATGGTTGCCATTTGCCGTAAGGAAGGGACTGCCGCGGCGCCCGTTGAGGAAGCAACAGAAGAGCAAACCCTTTCCGACATCACGGAGGAGACGGATGACATTTCCGAAAGGCAGCCGGAAAGCGATAACGGCGAGGGCAAGATTTTTATCGAGAAAGTGCTGGAGCTTATGAATATCCCCTGCACTGTCGAAGAAAGAATTAAAAAATCTGAAATAGCCTATTATGTAAAGGGCGAAGAAGCGCATCGGGTCATCGGATACAGGGGCGAAACGCTGGACGCTTTGCAACATCTTGTGACCTGCAAAATAAACCGGGACGAAAAAAAGTACGACCGCATAATGGTTGATGCTGATTTTTACAGGCAGAAGAGGGAGCAGACGCTAATTAACCTTGCTAGACGGTTGGCAAAACAAGCCTCATCCAGCAACGCCGCAGTCGAACTTGAGCCTATGAACTCTTTTGAAAGAAGAATCATTCACGCTGCATTACAGGACAGCACCCTGGCTTCTTCCCGTTCTGAAGGAGAAGGAAGAGACAGGCACATAATCATTGCGCCAAAGGACGGCTCGCCGGACAGCACACTTCAATACGGCTCAAGCGACTTCAAAAAGACCGGACCCAAAAGAACCAAGAGTTACGGATATAGCAGAAAGAGATTCTAAAAAAATGGATACTATCGTCGCTATAGCCACCTCTACTGCCGCCAAGGCGGGGGTTAACATAATAAGGCTTTCCGGCGGCGGCGCGCTTTCTACGGCGAAGTCTGTCTTCTTTAGTCAAGCATTAAAAGCCGCAGAAATGGCGCCTAATATGATGTATTTGGGCACCGTAAGAGCAAAAACTTTTGCAGAAAAGGCATTTTGTGTTTATTTCCAAGATCCAAGGTCATATACCGGCGAAGATGTTGTAGAGTTTCATTGTCACGGAGGTCAAGGCGTAGCAAACGCCATACTCCGTCTTTGTGTCGAGCAAGGAGCAAGACCAGCGCTTCCCGGAGAATTCACAAAAAGAGCATTTTTGAACGGCAAGCTGAGCCTTGCGGAGGCAGAGGGCATTGCCGCAATGACAAACGCCCAAAGCGAGAGCGAAATTCTTCAAAGTTATAAATTATTATCGGGCGAAATCTCGCAAGGCATATACGCCATGCAGAGCAAGCTGATTGAGGTGCTGGCGGCTCTGGAGGTTAGGTTGGATTATCCGGAAGAAACTGCAGACGAGCCGAATGAGCCCCAAAAGGAGAAGATACAAGCCGTTCTTGACGAAATAGAGCGGCTGCTTGACGGAGCCAAGCTTTCGAAGGCTATCACCGACGGCATCAACGTAGCTATCGTCGGGTTGCCGAATGTGGGAAAGTCCTCCTTGCTTAACGGTCTGGTGATGGCAGACAGAGCCATTGTCACAGAATACGCAGGCACAACACGTGACGTGCTTTCCGAAACAGTAGACCTTGAAGGCATTCGGTTCAATTTTCTCGATACCGCCGGAATACGTGAAAGTGACAACGAAATCGAAAAAATCGGCATAGAAAGGACGAAAAAAACCATAAAATCCGCAGATGTTGTCCTTTTTGTCATGGACATGTCTCAGCCCGAAACCGCGGAGGAAAGGCAGCTGGAGGAGCTTTTGAGAGATAAGCAGATATTGCGAGTCTCCAACAAGAGTGATATAGGAAAGAACCAAAGGAAGAGTAGCCTTGTCATAAAGGCAAAGCCCCCAAGGGACATTGAATGCGTGAAAAACGAGCTACTCAAGCTTGCGGGCAGAGAGAGAATCTTTTCCACCGGCATAATAACCAGAGAAAGGCACATATTTTGCTTGAAAGAGGCGAAGAACTATCTTCGGCAGGCAATTTCAGAATACGATAGCTGCCCCGTCGAAATAAGCATTTTGAATATTCGGGCAGCTTGCGGAGAGCTTGCCAAAATAACCGGCAGCGATGTCAGCGAAAGCATAATCGAGGAGGTATTTTCCACCTTTTGCGTGGGCAAATAAGAGATGAGAGCAGTTGTGCAAAGAGCGACTTCGGCGGAGATCGAGGTAATCGGAAAATATAAAGCATCCATAGGTCGGGGCATACTGGTATTATGCGCCTTTTGTGCCGACGATACCCCGCAAAAAATAAAATGGGCGGCAGGGCGCATTTCAAAATTGCGCATTTTTCAGGATGACAACGGCAAGCTTAACCGCTCGGCGATTGACGAAGGCGGCGAGGCGTTGGTTGTTTCTAACTTTACACTTTATGGAGACTGTTTGCACGGCACCAGACCGAATTTTTCAAAATCTGCGCCTGCGGAGATTTCTCGTCCGATGTACGACCTGTTCGTGGCGGAGCTTTCTAAGCTGCTGCCCGTAAAGACGGGAGAATTCGGCGGAAAGATGGCGCTCTCAATTATTGCGGACGGACCGTCGACTGTAGTTATGGACAATTAAAATGAATAAGAATTTTGATATAATCGTAATAGGAGCAGGCCACGCCGGAATTGAGGCGGCTTTTGCGGCAGCAAGAAAAGGGCACACTGTGCTACTCGTCACGCTCAGCCTAAATTCCATAGGCTTTATGGCGTGCAACCCCAATATCGGAGGCACGGCAAAAGGCAATTTAGTGTGTGAAATAGACGCGCTGGGCGGTGTTATGGGCGAGGTCGCGGACAGGACAACTATCCAAACGCGCATGCTAAACCGAGCCAACGGTCCTGCCGTGCACAGCCTTCGCGCGCAAGTTGACAAGGCAAAGTACCATAGTCTGATGAAAGTTCGGCTAGAAAGGGAGCCGCGCATAACCTTGCTTGAGAGCGAGGTAAAGGAACTTCTCACACAAGACAAACAAATAAAGGGCATAAAAACAGCTCTCGGCGACGTTTATAATTCGTCTGCCGTAATTCTGACGACCGGAGTATATCTCGAGTCAAAAATAATAATAGGCGAATATTCGCAGGCGTCGGGGCCGCAAGGGTTTTTGCGTTCCGAAGGGCTGACTGCATGCCTAAAAAGCCTTGGCTTGCCCGTTCGAAGGTTCAAGACGGGAACGCCTCCCAGAGTGTTGGCAAAAAGCATTGATTTCTCACAAATGGAAGCCCAAGCCGGCGACAAGGGAATACCAAAGTTTTCTGTTATGACGGACTACGCTGTTGAGAACTCTCATAAATGTTACCTTACTTACACAAATGAAAGCACGCACAAAATTATTTTAGAAAATCTCTCTAGAGCGCCACTTTTTAACGGGAGCATCGAAGGCGCGGGACCGAGATACTGCCCGTCCGTAGAGGACAAGATTGTCAGATTCAAGGACAAGGAACGGCACCAGATATTTATCGAACCCGAAGGCGCAGACACCGAGGAAATGTACGTTCAGGGACTTTCCACCTCAATGCCTTTCGACGTGCAAGAAAAAATGGTGCATTCCGTGAAAGGCTTAGAAAACGCCATAATTGTAAGGTACGGGTACGCTATCGAGTATGATTGCATAGACCCGCAGTCATTGCTTCCGACCCTCGCCGTAAAGGGACTGCAGGGCTTATTTGCCGCCGGTCAAATAAACGGCACAAGCGGCTACGAGGAAGCAGGAGCGCAGGGGCTTATCGCAGGCGCCAACGCCGCGCTATACCTGGAGGGCAAGCCGCCGTTCGTTTTGAAAAGAGACGAAGCATATATCGGAGTGCTGATAGACGACCTTGTCACAAAAGGTACGGCAGAGCCGTACAGAATGATGACCTCGCGCGCAGAATACAGGCTTTTTCTCCGTCAAGACAACGCTGACCTTCGGCTAACGCAAAGAGGGTATGATATAGGGCTTGTTGATGAGCAAAGATACCAAAGATTAAAAAATAAAACTGAGGCTATGTCGGAAATAAAGCAACGCTTAAACAAAAGCTACGCGCCTCAAGCTGTAGAAGAAGCTTTTGCCGCCAAGAACGAGCCTCTGCCCAAGGGCGGCATTAAAGGCAGAGATATCCTCAAGCGAAGCGCTCTGGACAAGGACGATTTGATTGCCGTAGACCCGACCTTCCGCGAGGTAGATTACGGATTGCTAACGCAAGTGGAAACAGAAATAAAATACGAGGGGTATCTTCAGAAACAAGAAGCCTCTATCAAAGAAGCCAGAAGAATGGAGGAAAGAGCTCTTTTCCCCGATATCGACTATTCGAAAATTGACGGATTGCGCAACGAAGCCAAACAGAAACTTAACAAAGTAAAGCCGCTGAATTTGGCGCAGGCGGCGAGAATTAGCGGAGTAAATCCCGCAGACATAGTGGTGCTGATGATATGGCTGAGCAAAAACAAGATATAAAAATGCAGACAATTGACGAAATATTGAGGGAGCAAGGCTTTTGTCCCAACGCAAAGCAGCTCGAACAGCTTGGCGAATACTCCCGATTGCTGCTTTTTTACAACGAGCAGTTTAATTTGACGGCCATTACCGACGAAACGGAAATAATCTATAAGCACTATGTCGACAGCCTTGCCGGCATGGAGCTTGTCAGATTGGGGGATAGAATAATGGATATCGGCAGCGGCGCCGGCTTTCCTTCTTTGCCGCTAAAGATATTTTTACCCGAAAACGAATTTGTGCTTTTGGACTCCCTAAATAAGAGGATAGGTTTCCTTAACGAGGTTGTACGGCAGTTGGAACTGACAGGCGTTATTGCCTTTCATTCAAGAATTGAAGAAGCGGCGGCAAGGGTGGAGCATCGGGAGAGATATGACTGTGTAGTCGCGCGAGCCGTTGCGCCGCTGCGAACGCTGGTGGAATACGCGCTGCCGTTTTTGAAAATCGGAGGCAGACTTATTGCTTATAAGGGTGACAAGGTTGAGGAAGAGCTGGATGAAGCCAAAAATGCGCTGTCGAAGCTGCGCGGAAAAGTGACACAAATCAAAAAATACACGTTGATGAATACTTACAGCAGGCATATTATTATAGTGGAAAAAACCGCTAAGACTCCCGCCGTTTATCCCAGAGGACAGAATAAGCCGAAAAAAGCACCTTTATAATTTACAAAGCGAAGCAGAAGTGTTATTATATTATCAAACGCGGAGGAAAAAATGGCAAAGAAACTAGGAAAAGGAATAAGTCAACTGCTGGCAAATGTCGAAGACGAAAGAATAAACGCCAAGAGCGACAAAATTCTTTTCATTGCCGTGGGTAGCATAAAACCCAACCCCGGACAGCCCAGAAAGAGCTTCGGAGAGGAAGGCATAGCCGAGCTTGCAGAGTCTATAAGAGAATACGGCATACTCCAGCCTCTCGTTTTGAAAAAGGACGGAGATTCTTACATAATCGTTGCCGGAGAACGCCGCTACCGCGCCGCAAAGCTGGCGGGAGTGCAGGAAGTGCCCGCAATAATAAAAGAGCTTACCGACCAAAAAACCAGAGAAATCAGCCTCATAGAGAACCTGCAGAGAGAAGACTTGAACGCTATTGAAGCCGCAGAGGCGCTGAAGGAACTCATGGACAGCTATGATTTAACGCAGGAAGACGTGGCAAAAAGGATAGGCAAAGCCCGACCGAGCATAGCAAACACGCTGAGACTGCTTATGCTGGATAAGCGGGTGCAACAGATGGTGCGAGAGGACCGTCTCAGCGCCGGGCACGCCAGAACGCTTATTCCGGTGACGAACACCCAAGATCAAATCAGAATGGCAAATCTCGCCGCCGCCGACGGGCTTTCCGTCAGAGAACTTGAGAAAATGGTGCGCTATTATCTTCATCCGGAGAAGCAGCCGAAGAAAATGAACGACGAGCAAAAGGCGAGAATGACTTCCGAGATGAGAGCTTTTGCCGACAGGCTGAACCGCGTATTCATGACAAAAGTAAAGCTTATCGGCAACGAGCAGAAGGGGCGTATTACCATAGATTATTTTTCAAAAGACGACCTTGAGCGGATTTATGAGATGATAGACAAACTGTCGAAATAACCGGTTGTATACGTTAAGCCAGGAATTATTTTTCACAAAAACCGTCCTTGCCGACGGTTTTTTGTTGCCACGGATTTATTAAACAAAATCTTTACTTTATAATTATTTACTGTTATAATATATATTATAGTATATAAGTGTATTCATGGTAATAATACAATAAATGAGGAGATAAATATGTCTGAAAAAATTCAAAAATCTTACGACCAAGCTACCATCCAGGTACTTGAGGGGCTTGAGCCCGTCAGAAAAAGGCCGGGCATGTATATCGGGTCGACAGATGTAAAAGGACTTCATCATTTGGTTACGGAAATCGTCGACAATTCCATTGATGAGGCGCTTGCCGGATATTGCACGCATATAGAAGTCACCATACAAAAGAATGGCTCTGTGAAAGTGCGGGACAACGGACGCGGCATTCCCACGGGCATTATCCCCAAAGAGCACAAATCCGCAGTAGAAGTAGTCATGACAAAGCTGCACGCCGGAGGCAAGTTCGGCGGTGGGGGCTACAAAATAAGCGGAGGTCTGCACGGTGTGGGACTTTCGGTAGTAAGCGCGCTCAGCGAATACCTTGAGGTTACTGTATATCAAGAAGGCAAGATACACCGCCAGCTTTATAAGCAAGGTGTGCCGCAGGAAGACTTGAAGGTGGTCGGTGAGACCGACGAGACGGGAACGCAGGTAGAATTCTTTCCCGACCCCACGGTATTTGAAACCACGGTTTTTTCATACGACACAATGAAGAACCGTTTGAAAGAGCTTTCGTATTTGAACAAAGGACTGCGCATAACCATAGAGGACCAGCGTGAAGGACAGGAGAAGCAGGAATCCTATATGTTTGAAGGCGGCATTATGAAGTTCGTCGAGAACTTAAACAAAAATAAAGAAGTGCTGCTACCCCAGGTGCTTTATATTGAAGAAATATGCGAAGACAGCGAAGTCGAGGTGGCGTTACAATACAACGACAGCTACGCCGAGACGATTTTTACCTATGCCAACAACATAAACACCGAGGAAGGCGGCGCGCATCTTGACGGATTCAAAGCCGCCATGACAAAAGTCATAAACGAATACGGACAAACCCTAAAGGTTCTGAAAGAAACCGAAAAATTAAGCGGAGAGGACGTGCGAGAGGGCATCACCGCCGTCATCAGCGTAAAGCTGTGCGACCCGCAGTTTGAAGGGCAAACCAAGACAAAGCTGGGCAACAGCTTTATGCGGACGCTGGTAAACAAGGTTGTAAGCCAAAAGCTCGGCGAATTTTTCGAAGAAAACCCCAAGCTCGCAAAGGAAGTCATAACTAAATCCATAAACGCCCAGAGGGCGCGTGAAGCCGCCAGAACGGCGAGGGAACTTTTCCGCAGAAAGGGAGTGTTCGAATCGACAACCCTTCCCGGCAAGCTAGCCGACTGCACTGATACCAATCCGAAGAATTGCGAAATCTATCTCGTAGAGGGTGATTCCGCAGGAGGCACCGCAAAGATGGGCAGAGACCGCCACATTCAGGCCATTCTGCCGCTGAAAGGCAAAATCCTCAACGTCGAAAAGGCAAGGCTCCACAGAATACTCGACAACGACGAAATAAAATCCATGATAAAAGCCTTTGGTTGCGGATATCAGGACGAATTTGATATTTCGAAGCTGCGCTATGACAGAATCATCTGTATGACTGATGCCGACGTTGACGGCAGCCATATTCGAATTCTGCTGTTGACCTTCTTTTACAGGTTTATGCGACCGCTTCTTGAACAAGGGCATATATACAGCGCCATGCCGCCCCTCTACAAGGTGACGAAAGGCAAGCAGGAGATATATTGCTATTCTGATCAGGAGCTCAAACAGATACAACAAGAGCTCGGCGGAAAGGTTGATTTGCAGCGCTACAAGGGTCTGGGCGAAATGAACGCGACGCAGCTGTACGAAACAACGATGAATCCCGAGACGAGAACACTGATTCAGATGAAAATGGAAGATGCCGAGGAGGCAGAAGAGATCTTTACGTTGCTTATGGGAGAACAGCCCGAACTCAGAAGGGCGTTCATTGAAGATAACGCGCATTTAGTCAAAGATTTGGATATATAGAAGGTGAAAAATGGCAAAGAAGGAACTTGACATAAAAAACATCAGAGAGATTCTCGAAAAGACAAAACTTATCTCCGTAAACATTAAAGATGAGATGAGCAAGTCGTTTATCAGCTACGCTATGGCAGTCAATGTCAGCAGAGCTATACCCGACGTGAGAGACGGACTCAAGCCGGTGCACAGAAGAATTCTGTACGCTATGTACGACCTCAACAACACCTACGACAAGCCGCACAAAAAATGCGCGCGTATCGTTGGTGAAGTGCTGGGTAAATACCATCCGCACGGAGACTCCGCCGTTTATGACGCGCTTGTCAGAATGGCGCAGGATTTCTCAATCAGAGCAACACTGGTGGACGGACACGGAAACTTCGGATCCGTGGACGGCGACCCGCCCGCGGCGCAGAGGTATACGGAAGCCCGCCTGAGCAAAATAGCAGGAGAGCTACTCAAAGACCTCGAGAAGGAGACGGTAGATTTCTACCCGAACTTTGACGACACGCTTATGCAACCCGTGGTATTGCCCGCCAAATATCCCAATCTTCTCATAAACGGCAGCGAAGGAATAGCCGTGGGCATGGCGACGAATATTCCTCCGCACAACCTGAACGAGGTTGTTGACGGCACGATAGCGCTTATCGATAATCCGGACATAACCATTGACGACCTTATGAGTTACATCCCGTCCCCCGATTATCCCACCGGCGCGCTTGTCTTAGGGAGAGCCGCCGTAAGAAAGGCTTATCGTACGGGCAGGGGCGGCGTTGTCATAAGGGCTAAGACCGAAATAGAAGAGCACAACGGCCGGCAAAGAATTATCGTAACCGAGCTACCCTATCAAGTCAATAAAGCTAACCTCATAAAATCCGTAGCCGATCAGGTTAAGGACAAGAGAATAGAGGGTATTTCCGACATAAAGGAAGAAAGCGACCGCCACGGAATGCGGGTGGTTTTTGAGCTAAAGAAAGATGCGAACGCGCAAGTTGTGCTTAACACGCTCTATAAACAATCGAATCTTCAAGTCTCAAACGGCATCTGCCTGCTTGCCCTCGTAAAAGGGCGCCCGCAGGTCTGCAATTTGAAGGAGATGCTCGAGTACTATATTGAGCACCAAATAGAGGTTGTCGAAAGACGGACGGTTTATAACCTCAACAAAGCGACGGATAGAGAGCATATCGTAAGAGGCTTGGTTATAGCTCTGGCAAACATTGACGAAGTAATCGAAATAATCAAAAAATCCTCCGAAAGAAGCGACGCTCAAGACAAGCTAATGCAGGCTTTCCTATTGAGCGAAAAGCAGGCGAACGCCATTCTCGAAACAAAACTCGCCAGGTTGACCAGCCTTGAAGTCGAAAAACTCAACGCAGAGTTGGCAGAACTGGAGAAGCAAATAGCCGAATACAACGATATCCTGGCAAACCCCTCCAGAATAAGAACGATCATAAAAGATGAGCTAGAGGAGATAAAAAGAGTTTACGGCGACGAGAGACGCTCCGAACTCAGCTACGACGAATCGGAAATCGACATTGCCGATTTGATTGAACAAGAGGATGTTGTGGTCTCAATGACGTATCAGGGATATATCAAGAGAATAGCCGTCACCGAATACAAAGCGCAGGGCAGAGGCGGCAGGGGCGTAACGGCGCACAAGACCAAGGACGAGGATTTTGTGTCGACTATGTTTGTGTG
>JAQVME010000173.1 GCA_028703745.1 Clostridia bacterium | reverse complement strand
TGACGGGCAAGGCATATGCCAACCTCGCATGGAGCGGCGACGCTTTGTGGGCGATGGAGGATGGTGAAAACCTCGACTATTTCGTACCCGAGGTAGGCGGCAACATCTGGTTCGACGGCTGGGCTATCCCCAAAACCTCGCAGAACAAGGATGCCGCTTATATGTTCATAAACTTTCTTTGCCAGCCCGAAATTGCTATTAGGAACTCTATGGAGATAGGCTACACAAACGCCCTTTCCGTTGATATCCTCCAGGCAGACGCCGATGTCATTGCTATACTCGAAGAAAACGAATATGACGCCGGGGAATATTTCTCCGACGAACTCAGATATCCCGTAATTGACGCAAAACTGGGCGTAATGAAGGACTTCGGCGGTATGAACGACGACGTGGTCTCCATGTGGGAGAGAGTTAAGGCAGAAGGCAGCAAAACCTGGATTCTCATAGTCGTTATCGTCGCAATAGTCGTTGCCGCGGCAGGCGTGGTAGCCTTCTTCCTGCTCAAGAATAAGAAAGGCAGAAGAATGGTCAGAAGGGCGCCCGTCAGGCAACAGCAAGAGGAAACGCAAGACGCGCCGAAGGACGAGAAGCTAGAAGAAGATGCGGAAGCTGTGCAAAAGGACGATAAGCAAGAGTAAAGATTGTCATTCCGATTGGAACAAGGAATCTTATCCGCTAACGAAAAACGTTCAACGAAAAACGAAAAACTATGGATGAGATTTCTCCACTTCGGTCGAAATGACATTTAATAATGTCATTCCCGATTTGACCCAATGGCGAATGAAACCTCTATTCCCTCGCGGTTGCCTAGATGGCAACCGCGAGGGTGATAATATTGTCATCTCGGATTTACATATGTCATTTCGACTGTAACGGAGAAATCTCATCCTTTGTCATTTCGACTGTAACGGAGAAATCTCATCCTTTGTCATTTCGACTGTAACGGAGAAATCTCATCCTTTGTCATTTCGACTGTAAAGGAGAAATCTCATCCTTTGTCATTTCGACTGTAACGGAGAAATCTCATCCTTTGTCATTTCGACTGTAACGGAGAAATCTCATCCTTGTTTCTATTTTTTTCGAGCAGGGAAAAAATGCTTATTTTTCTTGACATTTTTCTTACAAAAGACTATACTCCTATAAGGAATAAGTTGTGTACCCGTGGCTCAATTGGATAGAGCATCTGACTACGGATCAGAAGGTTGGGGGTTCGAGTCCCTTCGGGTACGCCATACTTGCTACGAAGATTTCGCATCAAAAACATGCATAAATAAGGGGCATAGAGCATTTTTTTAGAACGAAGGAGTGAATATGACCAAATCCGAAATTTTATTCAAATCTATTGACTACATTTTGCACTTTCCGCAGAATTACAAGCAGTATCCTGAGGTAAGTATTGAGAAGGACATTGTTTACGACGAGAACTATCCATACATAGCCAAGGGCGACGCGTACTATGATAAGAAATTTGAAAAGGACGGTAAGTATCCCGTTATTTTGAATATACACGGCGGAGGATATGTAGCCGGCGACAAGAGGCACAGAAAGAGCCTTTGTTCGCGCTTTGCGGATCAGGGCTGGTTTGTATATAATATCAATTACCGTTTGAGTCCCCAGTATCCCTTTCCGTCGGCAGTCATAGACTGCATGAACGCCTTGAATTTTCTCAAAACGCTTGCCGAAAAATACGATATAGACCTCGACAGGGTGGTGGTCACAGGCGATTCGTCGGGAGGCTATCTTGCTTCATATCTTGTTGCCGCAAGTACCAAGGAGGATTTGAGAGAGCAACTGGGCATTCCCGCGCCGGTAGTCAGCATTGCCGGTCTTGCCAGCTTTTCCGGACCGTACGACGTTATGGTGGCGCTTAGAACGCAGCTGCCCTTCGGTCTCATAAGAGATATCGGCGACTGTTTCCTCGGAATGAAGCTCAAGAAGGATTTTTCCAACCTCGAGGAATACCCGTATATAAACGAAATAGGCGTCATCAGTCATGTGAATTCCGACTGGTGTCCGACTTTCCTTTCATATGCCGAACAGGATATTCTGTGCAAGGGTCAGGGCGAATTGCTGGAACAAAAGCTCAAGGAAGCCGGTGTGCCCGTATGGTCGCACAAGTCCACAAAAGCGCTGGACAACCATTGTTACCATCTTGATATGTACAAGTCCGTTTCAAAAGAATGCTTTGCCGAGGCGGGGAAGTTTTTGGAAGTCATAAAAAGCAAATAAAAATTTTATATTGTATCCAAAAAAAAAGATTACAAAGAATTAAGGACAAGCGCCTTAATTCTTTTTATTTATAAAAAAAGGAAACGGAATATGATGCGGGTATATATTTACTATATTTACATTATTGCTATAAATAATTAAAAATGCTATAATTATTTAGTATAATATATTCTTATAAACTAGGAGAAAAAAGATGAAGAAAAAAGCAGTTGTAGTTGTGATTATAGTATTAATTCTGACACTTGCGTTATTTGCTTGCAAACCCGAAGATGAAAGTTTCAGCTATACGCTGACGCTGAACACAAACGGTGGAAACGCCATAGCGCCGATAGTCTATGACGGTTCGTCGGACATAGTGTTGACGCAACCGCAAAAACAGGGATATACCTTTGAGAATTGGTATTTAGAGCAGACTTTTGATACGGTTTTTAGCAATACAACAATATCGGGAGATACCACAATTTATGCGAAATGGACACTGAACAACTATACCATTTCGTATGTGCCCAACAACTTGACGGAGATTTCCGCAACTCAACACGGTTATAATACCGCCATTACGGCTCCGCAAGCTCCCGAAAAAGCCGGCTATGTATTTTTGGGATGGTATCTCGATGAGGATTTCGCGCAAGAGTTTGAGCTCTCAAACATGCCTGCGGCGAATATCACGCTTTACGGAAAATGGACTGCTACTTATACTATCGGCTATGTTTTGAACGGCGGCGACAACAATGTTCTCAATCCGGTTCAATATACCGTTGAAAGCCAAGAAATAGCCTTAGCGGCGCCGACAAAAGCCAATTATGATTTCAAGGGCTGGTATGCCGAAGACACCTTTAATACCGTGGTCACGGCTATACAAGCAGGCTCGACAGGCAACAAGACATTTTATGCAAAGTGGGACAACCAAACCGTTGTAACGGGCGGCTTAACCTTGAGAAATGACGGCGAGGGAGAATTCGAAGTCATAGCTTCGACGTTGACAAGCGGAGACGTCGTTATCCTTTCCGAATATGGCGGCATGCCCGTAGTTAAGATTGGTCCGCAGGTCTTTGAAGGCAGCGGAATCACCGGTGTGACCGTGCCCGCTTCGGTCGAAGAGATAGGTTACAGAGCTTTTGCCGGTTGTACACAACTGTCCACAGTAAACTTTGCCGAAGAAGGCGCTCTCTATCAAATTGACCAACAAGCCTTTATGGATTGCATAGCTCTTGAGGTAGTTGTGTTGCCAAGCAGTTTGGTTCTCATGGGTACAAGTCTTTTTGAAGGATGTGAAACGTTAGTTGATGTTTACGTAGAAAGAAAGATTGATTGGCAGCTTGATTATATGGGTACACATGGCGCCCCGAATATGTTCGACGGCTGCTTTGCTCTTGAGAATATTTATGTTTACCGTTCGAACGGTACTGTTCCTGTTTGGGCAGACAATTGGGAAGAGATCGTTGCCGAGTATGGCGCAAAGGACGGGGTGATGGAATATAAAGAACGTAATGAATGGAGCAATTATGCCTCCCTCATAAAAGCCAACCCCAATGAGGTCGCTCCGGAATAAGAAAATAATATTCTTGAAGAAAGAGGATGGATGCGTAACAAATTACATTTGCTATTAAAAATAAAAATAGGCATAAAAAAGCTTAGAAAAAAGATTGCCGTTGACAGAGGCAAGTCTTTAGCTATCGGACTTGTCGCGCTTGCGCTGATTTCTTTTGCTATTGTTGCTTCGACAACTCCGCTGGTTTTCAGCGCTGATGTAACCTTTGAAACAAGTGGCGGCAGCCAAATAAACGGTGTCACCATGCGAAAAG
>JAQVME010000010.1 GCA_028703745.1 Clostridia bacterium | reverse complement strand
GTAAAAACGCCTTTAGACTTTGCTCGTCTCTCGCGTCCGTAACACTTCCCGAATCCGTAACGTCTATTAATGAATACGCTTTCTCGTCGTGCGCGGCTCTTTCTTCCATAAACTTCGCGGGGAATAGCCGGCTAAATCTTATCGGCGCATACGCCTTTTATCAGAGCGGGATGCTTGATACTTTCACCGTGCCATCTAGCGTGACGAAAATTTCGCAGTACGCTTTCTTTGGCAACAATCTAACAAAACTTATCTTTGCCTCAGGTAGCAATTTGAGCGAGATAGGCGCATACGCCTTCGGCTCTTCCTCAAAGCTAACTGTAATAAATCTTATTGGCGATATAAGTATAATAAGAGAAGGCGCATTCTTGGATTGCGCCTCACTCCGTTGGATTACGCTATCCGCAGAAATTCCTCCGAATCTCGAACAAAACGTTTGGGATGCTAGCTTGCGAATATACGTACCCCAGACTGCTATGAATACTTATAAAGGTACATGGCAACAGTTTGCGGCAGGCATAAACTCCTCAAGCAGAATATTCGGTGATTACTCCATAGTTCCAGTTTCCGGAGGTGCCGAAGTGTTCCAATATCTTGGCGCTGAAGGCGACATAGAAATTCCCGAAACCATAAATGGATTGACCGTAGTTTCGCTCGGCTCGTACGCCTTTGGACAAGAAACGATCTCCGTAACTATTCCGGATACTGTCACGACCTTGAAGGCGGCGGCATTCAACGATTGCGTATTTACAGAAATAACGCTGGGCGAAAACATAAGAAATATTGCCGAAAACGCATTTTACGGTTGTATCGAATTGACTACCATAATAGTTGAGGAAGCAAACACGGCTTTTGTCTCTGTCGATAATGTTCTATACAATTATGAAATGACAAGGCTGGTCACATATCCGGCAGGCAAAATCCAGAATACATACAATTTGCCATTCGGCATCACTTCAATCGGAGCCGGAGCTTTTAGCGGGGCATACCGTTTGATTAGAGTAACCGTGCCTTCAGACGTTACTACGATAGAAGCGCGAGCTTTTGACGGTTGCTTTATGCTGGGAAATATTGATTTCGCAAATGCCTCAACGCTTCTTTCCGTCGGAGAGAACGCGTTTGACTCGACTCATTGGTACGCTACGCTTTCCGAAGGTGTGGTTTATTTATCTTCAGTTGGCGGGGAAGGCGGACTGGTGGCGCTCGGCTACAAAGGACAAATGCCCTCGGCTACAGAAATAGCGCTGAATGCCGACACAGTGTCGATATTACCTTCAGCCTTCAAAAACAGCCCAAACCTCGGCAAGCTGCACATTCCGGCAAGTGTTTCCTATATTGGGCAAAACGTTCTCAGCGGCTGCTCGGGCATTACGGAAATCACCATACCCGGAGAATATCTTTTGGGTTATCTGTTCGGCACAGTCACTTATATGAACTGCTATGCCGCATATAATGCAAAAGCACAGCAGACTTATTACATACCGAATGGGTTTGTCACCGCAAACGTTATTTCGAAGGATATATCCGAATACGCTTTTGGCAATGTCACAAGCCTTATCACCGTCAACATTGCCGATTCTGTCGAAACTATAGGCAAATACGCATTCTATTCTGGTTTGGCAGGAATGCAACTGACAAACGTTAACTTTGCCAGCGTCTTTGAAAGTAACCTTAGAGTAATTAATTCGGGCGCGTTTAAGGATTGCCAAAACATTATGTATCTCACACTTCCCAACAGGCTTAAAAGTATAAATTCCTTTGCCTTCAGCGGTTTAATAGGCTTGCGTAATCTTGTTCTCGAGACTGTCGACGGATTGTATCAAGGAGAGCTGCAATATATCGGAAGCAGCGCCTTTGAAGGCTGCACTTTGCTGAATTCGCTGTTTGCTCCCGCCAGTTTGAAGTATATCGGAAGCCGTGCTTTCATCAATTGCACAAGAATGCTGACGCTGAATTTCTATGCAGAATGTCTGCTTGAAGAAATAGGGGCGTTTGCTTTTATGAATTGTACCAACTTACGCGGCGTAATCACTTCGCAAAACCTTGCTATAATAGGCGACAGGGCTTTCTACGGTTGTATAGCTCTCGACAGCTTCAATTATGACAGAAGCAGCGAAACTCTCTCTTACATTGGCTATGAGGTATTCAAGAACACTCCGTTCTATGATGGACCACAGGGAGTCATAAGACGTCAGGAGAATAACAACGCCATTATCTATTTCTCGAAGGTGGCGTACGCCTTTAACGGCATCGTTCCCGGCAGCGCCATTATTTCCTTGAGAACCAACACAGTCAGCCTTTCGCCGTACCTGTTTGCAGGACAAACTGACATCTTCAAGGTGGTTACCGTTGCGCCTCCAACCACGCCTACCACCGTTCTGGTGCTTAACGTCGCGCTAAAAACCATCGGACGCAACGCATTCTTTAGCAACAACAGCCTTATGAAGTAACGTTGCCCGACGGTCTGGAGCGAATCGAAGAAAACGCTTTCGCAAATTGCGCAGCCCTTGAAACGATAGTTTTTGAGAACGAAAACAAGCTGAAGTACATTGGTCAGAACGCCTTCCAAAACGTCCCATGGTACGACGATACTATATACAACGATGCGTCCAGCGCCGAAGTTATATATATTGGAAATATAGCGTATGCAGTAAAGGACCAAATGGACAGCAATTCCGAAATCGTATTGAGAGAGGGTACGGTAAGCGTTACACCGTATGCGTTCGCCTTGCAGTCGGGTTTAATATCCTTGCAGCTTCCTTCTTCAATTAAGACCATAGCCCAGTTTGCTTTTGGCAATCATATGCAGGACGGCGAACGCCTAATAAATACCATATTTATAGATGAAGCGGCGACACTAATGGAGAATATTGCCGGCATATTTACCGTAGCTTCAAAAATAGTCCTGAACGTTTCGCCTGTGCAACTAAAGGGTAGCTGCGCATATTCCTACGATTCAGTTGACGCGCATGGCGTTCCTGTCACAGTTACCGGCGTAATGGATATTATTGATCTACTTTTGCTTCACAAGAATAATGGCACTCTGCCTGATATTTATGTGCCGCGCGCGCTATTATCAGAATATCTCGTTGCCGACGTTTGGAGTTATATCTCCGACAACATAAAGCCCTATGACGGTATTTACGAAGATTATATCGTGGCAGAACAAGACGGCGGCTATGAAATAATATATTATAAAGGCGCGGCTACTGAGATTGTCATTCCGTCCGAGCTCAACGAAAAGCCGGTCACCGCCATAAGAAGCTATGCATTCAATACTGCCATTACCCAAGTCAGCGGAGGCGTCAACCTAAAATATCTACTTGATTTCGCCTTTGCAAAATGCGTATCTTTGAGCAGCGTTACTTTGCCCGACGGGCTTTTAGGCATAGGTAACAGCGCTTTTGAGAATTGCTCTGCATTGACAAGTATTGCAGTGCCGGCAAGCGTAAAAAGTATTGGTAATTCTGCGTTTATTAATTGCGTTGCGCTCGAAAACGTCACTCTTTCCGCAGGCTTGCTGTCTGTCGGTGATTATGCTTTCGCTTACTGCGCCAGAATAGTAAATATAACCATACCCTTTAGCGTTACGCAAATGGGTAACAACATTTTCAACGACTGTATGTCGCTAGAAATAATGATAATGAAGGGCTCCACGCCGCCCCGTCTGGGTTCGGAAGGACTGTACCGCTCTACCCTAAAGGTATATGTAAGCGATGAAGCGTTGCTAATTTACAAAGCTGCTGACAATTGGAACAAATATGACGACAGAACCTTCGCGCTTTCACAGATGTCCGACGTATTGATTTCGCAAAGAGAATACGAGGTTGGAGAAAATGTAGCTATGACGGACGCTGTCGGCGACGGAATAACCGTATATATTGCAGCAAGCGGCATAAGCACTTTCGAGCAGCTCCAAATAGACGCCGTGTCGATGCTCGTAGGCGATTTTAACAACTTAGTCATAACAATGCCATCCATCGCCGGAAGTTTCCGAGTATACGTTGTCATAAATAACGCAATAATATCTGTCGGAACTCACGTAATAACTGTTCAGGAGGCATAAATATTACAAAAATGTTATCAAAAAACATTGCCAAAGGCTTTGAAATATGATAATATAATAAAAGCCATTATACACCCGAATGCAGAGAAGGGATTGTTGTCCGACGAGGATTTTCACCTTTGAAGAAGCACGGGGAAGATACAAACAAGGAGGATTTTTTTACTATGGCAGTAATTTCAATGAAAGAGCTCTTAGAAGCAGGTGTACATTTCGGACACCAAACCAAGAAGTGGAACCCCAAGATGGCGAAGTTCATTTTCGGCTCCAGAAACGACGTTCACATAATAAATCTTGAAGAAACAGTCAGGGCTATCGAAGAGGCGTACAACTTCATAAAGAGTATCGCCGCATCGGGCAAGTCTGTGCTGTTCGTCGGAAAGAAGAAGCAAGCCAAGGAAGCTATCGAACAAGAAGCGCAGAGGTGCGGAATGTTCTATATGAACCAGAGATGGCTGGGCGGCACTTTGACCAATTTCAAGACCATACGCACAAGAATAGACAAGCTGAACAGACTCAACCAACAAGAACAAATCGGAGAGTTCGATTTGCTTCCCAAGAAAGAAGTAATCAAGCTCAAGGCCGAAAGAGACGTGCTCGAGAAGAATCTGGGCGGCATCAAGAATATGCGCGACCTGCCCGGCGCTTTGTTCGTAGTTGACCTCAAGGTTGAGCATATCGCCATAAAAGAAGCAAGACTGCTGGGCATACCCATAATAGCGCTTGTAGACACAAACTGTGACCCCGAAGAGGTGGATTATCCCATACCCGGCAACGATGATGCTATACGCGCCATAAAACTAATCTCAGGCGTTGTCGCAAACGCAATTATCGAGGCGAAGGAAGGCACGATAGAAGTCGATAAGGGCATGACTGAAGAAGTTGTTGCCGTTTCCGAACCCGCAGTTGATGCAGTCGTAGAGACCGCTGTCGAAGAATAATATAGGAGGAACCAAAATATGGCATTTACCGCAAAAGACATTCAAGACCTGAGAACAAGAACAGGCGTCGGCATGATGGACTGCAAAAAAGCCCTGACCGAAACCGACGGAAATATAGATAAGGCTATCGAATTCCTCAGAGAGAAAGGCATAGCCACCGCCGCAAAAAAGGCCGGCAGAATAGCCTCACAAGGTATTGTGGACGCTTATATTCATCTGGGCGGCAAAATAGGCGTTATAGTCGAAGTCAACTGTGAGACAGATTTTGTGGCTCGCGGAGATTTATTCAAGGAGTTCGTGCACAATGTGGCGCTTCAAATAGCTGCCGCTAAGCCTTCCTGCGTAAACAAGGAAGAGGTCCCCGCCGAAGAAATCGAAAAAGAAAAAGAAATTCTCAAGGCGCAGGCGCTCAATGAAGAAAGACCCAAACCCCTTGCAATTATTGAGAAGATGGTGGAGGGCAGAATTCAGAAGTATTACCAAGAAAACTGCCTTATGGAACAAATCTACGTAAAAGACAATACCAAGACGATATCAAATCTTCTCACCGAGGCAATAAGCGCCATCGGCGAAAAGATTTCGATAAGAAGGTTCGTTAGATACGAGATGGGTGAAGGATTGCAAAAGAAGGAAGACAATTTCGCAGAAGAAATCAACGCTCAAATGCAAAAGATGCAGGACAACCTGAACAAATAACGACATCGGAAAGGCACACGGCAGTGCCTTTTCTTTTATAAACGCAAGAGGTGAAATTATATGTATAATAGAGTATTAATAAAATTAAGCGGCGAGGCTTTGAGCGGAGCGCAGGGCTTTGGCATAAACGCCGAAGTAATTGACAATGTTATCGAGCAGATCTCAAAGGTCGTAGAAATGGGCGTGCAGGTAGGCATCGTTATAGGCGGCGGCAACTTTTGGCGCGGACGTCAGGGCACGAATATGGACAGAACCACCGCAGACCACATGGGAATGCTTGCCACGGTTATCAACGCGCTTGCCCTGCAAGACGCGCTTGAGCAGAAGGGAGTAGCCACAAGGGTGCAGACCGCTCTTACCATTACGCGGGTAGCAGAGCCGTATATACTTCGCAGAGCGCTTCGCCACTTTGAAAAAGGCAGAGTCGTCATTTTTGCTTGCGGCACAGGCAACCCGTATTTTTCAACGGATACCGGAGCGGCGCTGCGCGCGGCAGAAATACAAGCTGACGTCTTACTTCTTGCAAAGAATGTCGACGGAATATACGACTGTGACCCGAAGAAGAACCCGAGCGCCAAAAAATTCGACAAAATATCCTTCTTTGATTTTATTAAATCCGATTTGAACGCAATGGATACCACGGCGGTAAACCTTTGCCGAGAAAACAAAATACCCATAATAGCGTTCGGTCTTAACGAAGAAAACAGTATTGTGCGCGTAATAAAAGGCGAAACAATAGGAACCTTAATTGCGGATTGACCTGAAACCGTTTTTCATCAAACATATTTTCGTATAAGTGAGTTCAATAGCGCGCCCTTACGCGCGCTATTGAAAACAAAAATGCTTGAAAAAACGTGTCACCTATGGTATTATAGTACTAGTTAATCATTGAGAGAGGTATAATTATGGCTTATGAAATCGAAGAATTAGAAATATTATCGGAGGATTTGAACGACAGAACCGACAAGAGTCTGGCATCATTTCAGCACGAACTGACCGGTATGAGGGTAGGCAGAGCCAATTCGCATATTCTTGACGGCATAAGCGTTGATTATTATGGCGCGCCGACACAAATCAACCAGCTTGCCAACATAACCATTCCGGAAGCTAGGCTGCTGTGCATTACTGTTTGGGATGCCAGCATGATAAAGAAAGTAGAAAAAGCCATTATTGATGCAAATATCGGCATTACACCGTCGAACGATGGCAAGATTATTCGACTTGTTTTTCCCGAACCCAACGAGGAGAGAAGACGCTCTCTTGTAAAGGAAGTCAAGACGCTTTCCGAAAAGGCGAAAATAGCCATAAGAAATATCCGCAGAGATATTATCGAAGAGAGCAAAAAGCTCAAGAAGGCAGGTTCTCTCACCGAGGATATGCAGGCTACCTTTGAAAAAGACGTGGACAAGCAAGTAACTGCGCAAATCGCTGAGACGGACAGGATCGCCGCCGCCAAAGAAGCCGAAATAATGAAGGTATAACACACGTGAAGCACCTCGCATTAATTATGGACGGCAACGGCAGGTGGGCGACCGCAAAAGGGTTGCCCCGCACAGACGGACATGAGGCGGGGGCGAGAGCGCTGCTGAGAGCCATAGACGTAGCCGACCAACTTGATATCGAATATACTACGTTTTATGCCTTTAGCACAGATAACCAAAAAAGAGACAATCAGGAAGTAGGTAATATCCTCGGGATTATTGCCTACTTTTTACAAAATTACGTGTCAAAAACCGTTGTTGAAAGAGGCTACCGTGTTCGCTTTATAGGCGAAATGCGGCTTTTGCCCGAACAGCTATTGGACATAATAAACAACATAAACAAGAACGCCTTGAACAACAAAGGAAAAACGCTGATTTTTGCCATAGGTTACGGCGGCGACGCAGAGCTTGCGGCGGCGGTAAACAAAATAATAAAGAACAGGCACCGCAGACTTGACGACACACCCGTAACGGCTGAGGAGCTCAAAAGTCAGCTTTATACAATCAATATCCCCGATCCGGATGTTGTGCTGCGCTACGGCGGGTACAAGCGGCTATCAAACTTTATGCCGCTCCAAACGGCATATTCAGAGCTGTTTTTTACGCACAAGCTATGGCCGGATTTTGATAAGGAAGATATAATTGCCGTAATAAAGGAATATGAGGGTATAAAAAGGAATTTTGGAGGCATAAATGCTTAAACGGACGCTAACCGGTATATTTTTGTTGGGATTTCTTCTACTAATGCTGTATCTTTCGAGCTTCAGCAGATTCGTGTTTGACGGCTTAGTGCTGGTTTTTGCCGTGCTTGCGCTTTACGAAATGTATTCGGCAATGAAAAAACTCAATTATCACCCCAGCGGCATAGCCTTCATCGTGCTGGGCGTTTCAATATTCCCGCTGGCGTATTTTTTCGATTATGCCGGACTGTTTTTTGCGTTTTTGCTGACCTTTCTTACGGCTTTTGTAGTGTATATCTTCAACAGCAAGAAGTCTTTTACGGATTTTATTATTACGATTTTGATATGTATTTATCCCATGCTGATGATGGGACTGGCATTTGTCCTCAACAATCTTTACGGCATGTTGCCCGTGCTTTTCGCCATAAGCGCGGCGCTTATGTGCGATACCGTGGCATATTATGGCGGCAGTTTCTGGGGAAAAAAGAAGATATTCCCAAAAATCAGCCCAAAAAAGACTTATGCAGGCAGTATACTCGGTGTGCTGGGAGGCGCAATAGGCGGATTAGTGGTCTATGCATTGTTTGAGGTGCTGTCCTTTCCGGCATACATCGTGTTCACATTTTCGTCGGTTTCAAAATATCCGTATCTATACTATATTTTCGTAGGTATCGGTATGGCTATTGCTTCAGAAATTGGCGACCTGGCGGCAAGCCGCATAAAAAGGGAAGTTGGGCTTAAGGATTATGGCTCGCTGATGGGCGCGCACGGTGGAGTAATGGACAGATTAGATTCCGTATTGTTCAGCGTTGCCGTCATAAGCATTATTATGTTCTTTGTGTTCTAAGATGAAAAAAAGACTGGCGATTTTGGGAGCAACAGGCTCCATAGGCTCTACGGCGCTGAGCATTGTTCGCCGTTATAGAGATTTGTTCGAGGTCGTAATATTGGCAAACGACAGCGGCAACCTTGACGCATTGACCGCCGAATTTAAGCCTAAGTACGCTCTTAGCGCGGCGAAGAAAGCGCTATATGTGGACGGACTACGCTGCGAATATCGCGACATATTGTCCGATTCCGACGTTTATGCCGACATTGATATAGTAATAAACGGCATAGCCGGTATAGCAGGTCTTGCTCCCGGTCTTGCGGCGCTAAAAGCAGGCAAAACGCTTGCTACGGCAAATAAGGAGAGCTTTGTAGCGGCAGGCGCGCTCATAAACAGTATCAAGGACAGCTCTGGCGCGCAAATAATACCGCTCGACAGCGAGCATTCCGCAGTGTGGCAGTGTATCGGAAACGAAAAGCACAATCTAAAGACCATTGTTCTCACCGCCTCCGGAGGCGCTTTTAGGGATTTGACTTATCATCAGTTGAAGAATGCCAAGGCTGCGGACGCTCTTATGCACCCGAATTGGAAGATGGGCAAGAAGGTGACCATAGACTGCGCCACGCTAATGAATAAGGGCATGGAAATCATCGAGGCAAAGCATCTGTTCGGTACCTGTGACATCCGCGCCGTGCAACACAAAGAAAGTATAGTACACGCGCTTGCCGTAATGAAAGATAATTCCGTTATTGCCGCGCTGTCAATGCCGGATATGACGTTGCCAATACAACTTGCGCTCACTTACCCCATGAGGCAAGAGAGCGGAGTGGCGGAGCTTGACCTAGCTACGCTAGGCAGTCTGAATTTCTCCGAAATTGACGAACACCGGTTCCCGTGCTTCAGAATAGCAAAAGAGGTTTCAAGGCATTGCGATAGCTTCGGATGTGTTATGAATAGTGCAAATGAGGTTGCCGTAAAAGCATATTTGGATGACAAAATCGGCTTTTACGATATACCGAGGCTCATAGAAGATACGCTGGGGGCATTCTCCGAGGACACAGACTTTGAAGATCTAAGGCAAGTTCAGAGTATGGATAAAGCCGCAGCTGAATATACTTTTAAGAGAATATATGGAGGGCTTGATGTCATATAATATTTGTATAACCTTCACGGGAGTGCTTTCTACTGTTGGTTATATATTAATAGCCGTACTGTGTCTTATGTTTATGGTCGTTATCCACGAGCTTGGACACTATCTTGCCGGCAAGCTATTGAAGTTCAAAATACTAGAATTTGCCATAGGCTTCGGTCCGCCTATATTCAAGAGAACTAATAAGAAAAACGGCGAAATCTTTACAATAAGACCTTTTCCTTTGGGTGGCTCGTGTATGTTCGAGGCTGAGGACGACAACAGCGCTTCGCCTTCGGCGTTCAACAATCAAGCTCCGTGGAAAAGGCTGATAGTACTTTTTGCCGGCGCGTTTTTTAATTTTCTTTCGGCTTTGATTATAATTACGCTCATATTTACCTTTTACGGACAGCTACTTCCCGTTGTCAACGGAGTATATCAAGAGGCTGACATTTACGGCGTGCTTCAAGAGGGCGACGTAATAGTCAAGGTAAACAACAAGCAAGTCAATATTCTTATGATGGACGATCTTCAGCGAGCGATTTCGGATATTGAGGAGGAAGGAACCTTCACCGTGCTGCGCGATAAGAAGCTCGTTAAGCTCGCTGTCAAAAGAAGTCAAGTCTTTGAAAGAGATGCCGACGGAAATGTCGTTTATGACGAAAGCAACAGCCCAAAAACCAGGTATGCCTTCGGTTTCACTTCAATGCTGGCGCCTGTCAAGCTGAATTTCTTCCATGGCTTTGCGCGTTCTTTCTCTTACGGTTTTTATGTTGTGTGGAAGATTTTGTGGCTATTCGGACAGCTCTTTACCGGCGGCATAAAGTTCTCGGAGTCTGCAGGCGGACCAATAACCATAATATCGACAATGTCCAACGCCTCAAAAGCCGGTTTTGGACCGCTGGCCTATGTCGTGAGTCTGCTGTCTGCGAATATAGCCATAATGAACCTTTTGCCTTTTCCTGCGCTGGACGGTTCTCGCATGGTGTTCACGGCAATAGAATGGATACGCAAAAAACCAATCAACAAGAAGATTGAAGGAGCCATTCATTTCGGTGGGCTGATAGTACTCTTTGCCTTCGCGATATTCGCAGATGCATTGAGGTTTATCCCGTAAGTTTGCAAAAACTGCCGTTTCGGTAACAATAAATATATAAAAGGACTGCTGATGAAAATGACAGTATACGTCAGAAATGTGCCTATAGGCGGTGATTTTCCCGTTACGGTGCAATCGATGACAAACACTATGACGGTTGATACCGTATCCACTATAGCACAAGTAAACGGGCTTCACGCCGCGGGCGCGGCAATGGTACGCGTGTCTGTGCCTGATTTTGACAGCGTAAAAACCATAAAAGAGCTTGCAAAAGGCAATGTTCCCATTATTGCAGACATTCATTTTGATTACAAACTGGCGCTTGCCGCCATAAATAGCGGCGTTGACAAAATAAGAATTAATCCATCTAATCTTTCGAAACAAGGCATAAGCGAGGTTGTAAAAGCTTGCCGCGACAGAAATATACCCATAAGAGTAGGCGTCAACAAGGGCTCCGTCAAGAACAACGATTTTTCTGCGGCGAATATGGCGGCGCTTGCTATAGAAAGCGCTTCGCTTATAGAGGAAGAGGGTTATAACAATATTGTACTTGCTGTCAAGTCTTCGGACATAAGAACGACGGTCGAGGCTTACCGCATATTGGACAAGCTGTGTGATTATCCTCTTCATATCGGACTTACAGAGGCAGGCACCAAGCAATCGGGCATAATAAAATCCTCCGTAGCTATCGGCAGTCTTTTACTGGACGGCATAGGAAATACAGTCAGGGTGTCACTAGCCGCAGACCCGATTGAAGAGGTATACGCCGCAAAAACTATACTGCGAGCAGCAGGACTGGACAAGAACTTTGTAGAAATCATAGCCTGTCCGACGTGCGCGAGAACGTGTATTGCGGTTGAAGAGCTGGCGACACGGCTTGAGGAGCGCGTAAAGAATGTCACAGTACCGATGAAAATAGCCGTTATGGGCTGCATCGTCAACGGTATAGGGGAATCCAAGGGAGCAAGACTGGGCGTTGCCGGAGGCAAAAGCGTTTCATCTGTTTTTCTTGACGGAAAAGTAATAAAAACCGTAAAGAACGAGCTTATTATTGACGAGATAATGCGTATTACAGAGGAACTACTGAAGTGAACGAAAGCCAGTTTATGACAAAACTCAACGAGGCTTTGCTCGAAAACCAAAGGATATTCAAGCTGAACTCAGCTGTTCTTCACAAGGAGCAAACGCTTGTTATAGTCTTTATTGTTGACGCGCATACCTATGACGAGAAGCTGGATGACGGCTTGAAAGAAAAGGTGGAAAATATCGTCTTGCAGATATTGCCAAAGACTTTCAAATACGAAATACGTTACAAAAAAACCGTTACAGAACCCAAATACATAACAAAAGCCATACTTGATTTTGTCTATAACGAATACCCCAGCATTTATTCTTTCGTACAGAATTCAAACATTGACGTTACAATAGAAGGCGACACCGTGAAAGTTACGCTTTTCGCCGAAAGCTATATATATAAATTTTGCTTGAATGCAGGTCTAGCCGAAAAGCTGGAAGAAAATCTTACGCGGAATTTTATGGAAGATGTTGCGTTAAATATTGTAGAAACCGCCAACAAGACTCAAATAGATATAATAACCGAGGCACCGCCCGCATCTGAGGGCATAAAACTCATTAGCGTTTCGGTGTCAGAACATATTTATGGCATAGTAGGGAAGAAACCCAGATATATATGCGAGATGAAAGAAACCGAAGCAGAGAATGTGACGCTATGCGGCGCATTGAGCGGACTTAAGGCGAGGAAATACAAAGAAAAAGAAGGATTTTTTTATACATTCAGCATAAACGACACCACATCGTCTATCGACGCGAAATTCTTTCCAAGGAACAAGAAAGCTATAGCATGCGGCGAGGCGTTGAAAGAGGGCGATATTTTGGTAATGGAAGGCACACTGAAATTTGACAAATTTAGCAACGGCATTTCTATGATGGTAAACAAGCTGGCGCGTTGCACCATAGATTATGATAGCATTGACACACGCCCTAAATATAAGACGGAACGCGAGCGCTACATAAACATACACCCTTTTCCGTACAAAAATGAGGAACAAAAAACGCTGTTTGCCAGCGACCGCAGCAAAGAATACGGTATTTTTAAGGGCAAGAGCTTTGTGGTCTTCGACCTCGAAACGACGGGCGTAACCAATACGGACCAAATTACAGAGATTGGCGCGGTAAAGATAGTTGACGGCGAGATGACGGAGATATTTCACACCCTCGTTAATCCTCAATGTTCATTAAGTCAAGACATCATTAAACTTACCGGAATTACCGACGAAATGCTCGCAGATGCGCCGCTCTTTGAGGACGTAGCGCACGATTTTTACAAATTTACCCGCGGCGCCGTGCTTGTAGCGCACAACGCGCCTTTTGATATGTCTTTTATCGTAAGACAGGGCAGAGCCGCCGGCTACAACTTTGACAACAGCGTTGCGGATACGCTTGTATTGGCGAAGCAGACGTTGAAAATGAAGAGTTATAAGCTTCAGAACGTCTGTAAGGAACTGGGTGTCTCTCTCGAGGGCGCGCATAGGGCGATGAATGATACTCTCGCCACGGCAAATATATTCAAACGCTTATTGATTATGAGCCTTGACACCTGATTTTGCGTTTATTGAAAGTAAAGTGTAAAAACACTTGCAACCGTTCATAATATATGATAATATATAAATACTTTGATGAATTGCATCTTGAGAGTGACCCGACGGGTCACTCTCAATGCTTTAAAGGGTAAATATGTCAGAAATAATAAAGAAAGCAAATGAATTTATTGTGCCGGTTATCGAAGGCATGGGATACGAAGTAGTGGATATCGAATACAAGAAGGTATTCAGCGATATGAATTTGACTTTCTATATTTATAAAAAGGAAGGTATAACCCTCGACGATTGCGAAAAAGTCAATAACGCGCTTGAGGAGCCGCTTGAAAGCTGCGATATCACGGGAGGCGCGCCTTACGTACTCAACATATCTTCACCGGGACTTGACCGTCCAATAGTCACAGACAAGGATTTTCAAAGAAGTCTGGACACCGAAATAGAAATCATGCTCAATGAGAAGCTTAATAAAAAAAGCAAGCTTAACGGATTACTGAAGTCCTTTGACGAACAAAAACTCGTCATAGCAAAGGACGGCAATGACACCGAAATATTACGCACAAATACAAAATGGATCAAACCTTATATAAAATTTTAGGAGGAACGCAAAAAAAATGATTAACAAGGAATTTTTCGCCGCGCTTGAGGACCTTGAAAAGGAGAAAAAGCTTAATAAGGAGCTATTGTTAAGCTCGCTCGAAACAGGTCTTGCGTCTGCGTATAAGAAAGAGAACGGAGAGTGCAGAACTGTCAAAGTAAAACTCTATCCGGAAAAGAGCAAATTGGAATTTTTTGCTTATCAGACGGTAATTGAAGGCGAGCCTGAGGACGAAAGCGAGCTTTCGCTCGAGGAAGCCAAAGAAATTAAGCCGGATGCCGAGATAGGCGACATAATAGGAGAGGACGTTACCCCGAAATCACTTTCCAGAATAGCCGCGCAAACAGCCAAGCAAGTCATTATGCAGAGAATAAACGAGGCAGTAAGAGAGCAAGTCGCCGCCGAAATGAACGAGAAGGAAGGCGAGCTTGTTACCGCAGTAATCAGAAGAATTGATAACAACACTGTTTATGTAGAGATTATCGGTTCGCAGATGGAAGGCGTCATGGCTCTTAATGACCAGATATTCGGCGAAAAATACTCGGTCAACGACCGCATAAGAGTATTCGTTAAGAAGGTAAGAGACAGCGGTAAGGGCGCGCAGGTTATGGTTTCCCGAAGCTGCGCAGGTCTTGTTAAGAAGCTGTTTGAGCTTGAGGTGCCTGAGATACGCTCGGGTCTAGTAAAAATAAAAAATGCCGTCAGAGAAGCGGGCAACAGAACGAAGATTTCGGTTTATTCCGACGACCCAAACCTTGATGCGCTGGCATCTTGCGTTGGACAGAAGGGCGTCAGAGTCAACGCAGTCGTTGCCGAACTAAACGGTGAAAAGGTGGATATCATACTATATACGCCGAATATTGCCGATTATATCGCTAGGTCTTTGAGCCCGGCTAAACCAATTATGGTAAAACTCAGTGACGACCAAAAGCATGCCGACGTAATAGTAAGCGACGATAAGCTTTCGCTGGCTATTGGCAAGGGCGGTATGAATGCGCGCCTTGCAGCCAGGCTTGTAGGCGTAAAAGTAGATATAAAGACGCTTTCGAGCGAAACGGGTATGGATCAGGATAGCGAAGAAGAGGAAGACCTTGACAAAGAATAAAACGCCCTTGAGAATGTGCATCGCGTGTAGGGAGATGAAAACCAAAGAGGAGCTATTGCGCATAATAAAGCAAAAGGACGGCTCTTTTACGTTTAACCCCAAGGCTATGGGCAGAGGCGCGTATGTGTGCCGAAGTCAAGAGTGCGTACAGCTTTGTATGAAAAAAAAGCTTCTAAACCGCGCCTATAAAACAAATATTGATGAGACAGTCTATAAACAGCTTCTGGAGGAATATGCCGGACTTGATAAAGACTAAAAGTTATATAGGCTTCGCCATAAACGCGGGAAAGATAGTCTATGGCGCCGACAACATCCTCTTAAAACGCAAGCCGGGCGTCGTACTGTACGACATAACGCTTGCCGAAAACAGCAGAACCAAACTAACAAATTTTCTGGACGGCAGACAGATTCCGTATTTTTCTACCGACCTGACGATTTATCTTAACAAACAGAATTGCAAAGCAATTGCCATTACAGAGAAGCACCTTGCCGAAGCAATAATAAAGCAATTTAAGGAGAGCTGAGTATGAGCGAAACGAATACCACAAAGAAAACTGAAGGACCGGAAATTATCATTACACGCATAAAAGAGTATGAAAATAGGGTAGTTTGCTCTTATTTAAGCCGCATAAAAGAAAAACGCGCGCTTCTTGACAAAAAGAGGATTGAACTTACTATTAAAAGAGAGTTGTTTTTGAGAGCTGAGGAAGAGAAGCTTCGCAAGGCAGAAATGGCGGCGAGACCGCAGAATGCCCAAGAGCAAATCAGCGTTGAAGCCGGCGGACAAGACAACGAGACAGCGGCTCAAGAAAGGTCAGAGGACGAAAAAGCCATAGTGGCTCAATCAACCGAAAATATAGTTCCGCTAGTAACGGAGCCTGCGACCGTGCGTCGCGTGGAGCCTGTGCGTACGGCAGAAAAACCCGTAGTTAAGACCGGAGAAAAAACCGAAGAAAAGACAGCTACGGAT
>JAQVME010000009.1 GCA_028703745.1 Clostridia bacterium | reverse complement strand
ATTATCTTTCCCCGCATATTTGCGCGTTGTGTTGACGGAATAAAAAGGGTATGTTAAAATGAGGCGAGGTAATTATGAAATTCTATTCGGATTTAGCAAAAAGCATATCCCCTTATACCGCCGGCGAGCAACCGCGGGATAAACGCTACATAAAACTAAACACAAACGAAAACCCGTATCCGCCCAGCCCGGCGGTGGCGGAGTTGCTTCAAAAATACGACGCTTCGGATTTGCGTTTGTATCCCGACCCCGAGACGCTGAAGCTGAAAAGCGCCATAGCGAAAGTAAAGAATACCGACATAAAAAACATCTTTACCGGCAACGGCAGCGACGAAGTGCTTTCCATGTGTTTTGCCGCCTTTTTCAATGCCGGGGACGAGCTGGCTTTTGCCGATATAACTTACAGTTTCTATCAGGTCTATGTCTCTTATTATGCGCTCACCCCGCAAATTATCCCGCTGCGGAATTACACGATGCTTGCATCGGATTATTTCGGACTTGACTGCAAGGGCATAGTAATAGCAAACCCCAACGCGCCGACGGGCGGCACTCTGCCTTACGCCGCCATAAAAGAAATAATCGATAACAACCGAGACAAAATAGTCATAATAGACCAGGCGTACGCGGCTTTCTGCGACGAAAGCGTGGCAGACTTAATAAGCTCTTACGACAACCTGATTGTTGTAGAAACGCTGTCAAAAAGCCACGCTCTTGCCGGTATAAGGTGCGGCTACGCTCTGGCGGACGAGAGTCTGATAAAAGCGCTGGAACGCATAAGAGACTCCATAAACAGTTATACCGTAAACCGTCTCAGCATGGAAATAGCCGCAACGGCTCTGCTGGACGAGGCATATTATGCCGATATTACGCAGAGAATAAAAAATACCCGCGCCAGAGTTTTTGCCGAGCTAAAAAGGTTGGACGTAAATACGTTGGAATCCGGCTCTAATTTCTTTTTTGTACTTTTGGACAATGCCAAAGACATATATCTCGCGCTGAAAGAAAGGGGCATTCTCGTCAGGTATTTTGACAAAGAGGGCATAAACAATTTTATCAGAGTCACCGTAGGCACCGACAGTCAGATGGACGAGTTTTTGAAAGAGCTAAAAACTCTATTGGCATAAGCACCCAAAATACCGCATTTTATACAGTATTATACGGCTTTTTTATGGTTATAATTCTGCTATGAACACCCGTACCAGAACCAATTTGCACATATCCAAGGATGCCGTGGCTTTTGCCGAACTTGTTTCCGCGAGCTACAAGAGCGGCACGGTAGCTATTATTTACGAAGACAAGTTCCGACCTTTGGCAGAGCGCATATCCGACGCATTATACAAAAAAGGCAACCGCTCCAAGCTCTATATGGTCACCTCTTTGGAGCAATCGCATTTCGGCGAACACATAAGGTATTTTATCGCAGTGGGCGGAGTGGAAACTATGAAGGCGGCGCGGCGCGCGGCAGGAGAATGCCGTCTTGCTTTGTATCAGACGGAGCTGGTCGCTGACTGTTTTTGCGACGGACTGCTATGCGAAGAGAAGAATGGATTTGCTGAAATTTCCTATTTCGATACATCCATAGTCGACGTTTGGGATACCCGTACTGCCGCAGAAGGTTATTGCGAGATACTCACTATGTTTTTGTCATTGCTGGACATTTATTGCTGCGCGCTGTTTTTGCCATACAAGGATTCTGCGCTTGAAGTGTTGGTGAAGGAAATAAAAAGTTTTATTGTCAAGCCTCCTGACAGGGATTACTTTTTGCCTACAATGCTGAAACTATTGAAGGGCGGAGCCGAATATTTGAGCGGCAAGGGCAAGCTTCCGCTGCTTTACCGTATAAGAAATAATCACTCGGACGCGCGGACACTTTCCAGCCGCTTTTTTGTGTGTTATTTACTTTTTTGTCTTGGTATAATCTTTACAAAATGGAATTTTAATGATATGCTTATACCAGCCGTAACAATGATTTCCACCCAGCCTTGCGCCCCACAAATTCTCAAGGCGCAAAGCGCAAAAATCGGAGCATACATGCTGACGAGGGAGGAGCTGAACCATGTTGCAATGGTGTTCCGAGCTATGAACAACAGCTTTGAGACAATCGACGTTTGGAAGCATTGGTCCTTTGTCGTTGAGGAAAGCAGGCACACGCAAGGGCTGATTAATATCATAAATAATACAGGAGTAATCGAAAGACTAATAAATTATGAAAAGCACGAAGAATATTGATTTATTTTTATTTGACCTTGACGGCACCGTCAATATGGGAGACAGACCGCTCGACGGCGCGATAGACACGCTGAACAGATTGACTGCCGGCGGCAAGAAAGTTTGTTTTGTCACCAACAACAGCTCAAAATCGAAGTATGACTACCTGGAAAAGATACATAGGTTAGGTTATAACGCAAAGATTGAGCAAATCATCACCTCCGGTATGGCAACGGCGCAGTATCTCTCAAGATATCGCCCGTACAAGTCGGCTTTTGTGCTAGGCACAGATCAGCTGAAAAGAGAAATGGGTGACTACGGCATAGAAATCAAGGACGACGGCGATATAGTCATTCTTGGCTTCGATACTTCGCTTACTTATGACAAACTATTCCATGCGTGCATACTGCTTGAACAAGGCAGGGAATTTATTGCCACGCATCCCGACTTCGTCTGTCCGTCCGAGTACGGCAATATGCCGGATACCGGCGCAATTATGGCGCTGATTGAGAAGACCAACGGCAGAACACCGTCAGTTATCATCGGCAAGCCCAACGCGCCAATGGCGGAATTTGTTTTCGACCACTGCCATGTCGAGCCCGACAAGGTAGCAATGGTGGGTGACAGGCTTTATACCGATATTCTTTTCGGAAAGAACAACAAGATGACCAGTATACTCGTTTTGACCGGAGAAACCACCGTCGAAATGCTTAATGCATCGGATATTAAGCCCGACATCGTGCTGAATTCCATAAACGACATAGAGATTTAGCCACAAACGCGTATAAAGAGTCGGCTTTCAGAAAAAAACTTGCATTAAGCTATTTTATATTATATAATATGTTAACACAAATCCTATTGCGGAGTAATTTTAGATGAACAAGAAGATTATTATGATTATCATATGCCTGTTCGCGGGTGTTTTTTTATTGACAGGCTGTACGGAGAATTTCAAGCATGACGCCGTTGCCGGCGATTACACCGACAAAGCTGTCACTTCGAACGGAGGTATGGCGGTAACGTACGGCAAGTACCTGTATTTCATCAACGGCTATGCCGAAGAAACCGCCGAGAACGAGTTCGGAGAGGTGCTTAAGGGCGCAATAGCGCGAGTGGAGCTAGACGCTGACGGCAAGCCGAAGAAGGACACCTTCACAGTGATAGTTCCCAAGAAGGCGTATTCCACCGAAAAGAATTACGGCGGGCTTTTCATCTATAGTGATTATATTTATTATTCTACCACCAGCATGGACAAAAACAGCGAGGGCGAGCCCAAGACCGCCGAAATGGTTATTATGCGCACTAAGGTAGACGGTACCGGCACCCAAGTAATAGCCGAATTTGACAGCCATTCAGTACCGTACAAAGTAGTCGGTGACAAGCTGGTCTACATAAAAGACCAGGCGGTTTGCCGCATTGACCTTGCCGGTAAGAAGTTTAAGGCAGAAACCGTCGTCGAGGGCGTTGATACGGCATATTTTTTCACAAAGCCCGAAAACGGCAATAGCGCAATGGACAATTATGTCTTCTATTCAAAAACCGATGCCTCCACGTCAAAAAAGGTTATTTACGCCATGTCGGTGAACGGTGACAAGAATGCCGCCATTATCGGCAGCGATATGCTGGGCAACGAAGCCTTGCTTACTCCGACGATTATAGAAATCAAATATAAAAGCGACAAGCTGATGATATTTTTCAGTATCGACGACAACCGCACCAACAAGCCTGCAGCAGGACTGTACTCCTATACCTACGACAGTTCTTTGAGCTTTGACAAGGCGGCGCTCGTCAGATACACCAGCAATCCTACTTCGACCAAGGGCTTTGAATACAAGAGTTTTTACTTTGCGGAGGACAAAATACTTGCCTTTGGCTCTGCTACTAACGCTTCTGATACGGCAGTATCCAAGATTGACGTTTACAGCCTTGAGGGCGAATACGAATACAACGCCATAACCTTCTCATCGACTGTTACCCCTTATGATTTTTATCTTAAGGATACAGACGACGGAGCGGCTTATTATATGTATTACAACTCGGCCGACAAGCTCTATAACATAAAGCTCTTCGACATAACCGGAGAGGCGCTTGTCAAAGCGGAGGGCAACGCCGCATTATGTTATAGCGGAGCTTTCAGCGCGCAGTGGATATCCGCCGAAATCATAAACGGCACGTTGTATTTCTTTAACAGTGCGCTTTCAAACAATATTTTCTATCTTGACCTTGACGCTGTTATGGAACGCGACACCGAAACGCAGAAAGCTTCCCTACTAGGCAAAATGACTGACACTGACATAATAAGCGCGCTATAACATAAATTCATCTCAAGAAAAAACCATAGAGGCTGCCTTCACTATTGAAAGGGCAGCCTTTTTTTGCCTAATAAGCTGCGCCATTAATTCTTTTTGCGGGTGCGGCGGCGAAAAGCCCGAACAAAAGCCATTTTCAGCCGTGCGGCGGAATTATTTTGTGAATTGCAGTCGGCAAACGGCATATGATAAATGTAAGCCGTAATCGGTCAAACAATAATACTGTTTGTGGGCAAAAAAGTATGAAAAAACAGTTTACAAAATAGCGTTTAGTCAATATAATATATCCGAAATGAATATAGCTTAAGCGTGTTCGTAAAATTCAGGAGGTACCATGCCTAAATACAAGCTGTGTCCCAGGTGCGAAATAAACTACATTCTCAACGAAGCGGAGTATTGTGAGATTTGTCAACTCGAGATGGAGGGCAAGCTCAGGGAAGAGGAAGAGGATATTGAAGACGACAGCGAAATCTGCCCAAGATGCCGCATAAATTATCTCAATGACGGCGAGAAGTTTTGCGAAAGCTGTATCCTCGAAATGGAAGCCGATAAGGTCAAAAAGGTTATTGACGATATTGAACCCGATGAGTGGTCAAAAATAGATGAGGATGACGACGATGTTGAAGACATAGTCGAAGAGGAAGAAATTGAAGAGGTGCCGATATCTCTCGAGGAGCTTGCCGAAACCGAGGAATGGGACGACGAAGAAAGTTACAACGAAGCCGAGGAGGAGCTCGTAGATTCCGATCTTGAGGATTTCGATTATGAGCTTGACGAGTCGGATGATGAGGATGAGGAAGAGGACGAGGACGACGAGGAAGACAAGACCGAATAAAAAGGGAAAATCTTGAAGCCACTTTTGGCCGACCAAAGAAAACGTAGACACTGCATACAATCAAAACCGACATACAGGTTACCAAAATTGTGATTTGGGTAACCTGTTATACATTTTATCCAACAAAATTCCGGAATGGTTTTTGTCGAATAATGAATAAAAAATGAGGCGGGAACACCCTCGCAAAAGGCAACTATTTCGTAAATATTCAAAAAAACACTTTTATATTTATATTATATATGCTATTATATTTCTGTATATTAGAATTGATAGACAGAAAGAGAGGTCAACAGAATGAATTCCAGATTAAGAAAGGCTTTTATTATTCCGATTCTTGTCGTGTGTTTGATGGTTTTCGCTGTGTTATTCGTCACGGTGTCGATAAGCAACGAAAGTAATTCAGCGCATGCGGCAGTAGCGGATCTGGCCTTTACAGTCGAGGCCGGAATATACGATGCCGATACCGGAGTTTGGACCCCTTATTATGACAATACTGTTTCAAGCGAATTTATTTCCTTCAGATTTACGTTCACGGGCGTTTCGCCCAATCCCAGCATTACCGAATTTAGCTACAGAGAAGGCACCAACTTCTCAGACGTAGACAACGGCACCGATTGGCAAACGCACGGTGAGGGCAACGAGTTCCTTAGACCGGAGAATATGGTTATCGGTGACATGCTTATATGGACTTATTACAAGACCGAACCCTATGATATGTACATAAAATTCAGAGCTTTCGCAGAGACTACGACGGGCTCAAGTCAACCTATTACCGAAGAATACGTTTTCAATCATGTATTTCATATTGTTTACAACAACACCGTCCTTCCCTCGGACATTGCTATACAGCGTGTGGATGCTTCTTATCTTTCGGGCACGCAATGGCAGCCTTACAACACAATTCTTGGCAATGCCGCCAACATTTGGGTTTCGACGAAGCTTCGATTCGAAATAATCAGCCTTGAAAACATCCCATACGAAAAGTTCTATTATTCAGTCGACGGAATAACCGACATGGAGAGCATACAAAAGCAGTGGCATCCCGCCACCGGCAATGTCTGCATCCTCGAAATGAATCTAAACGGCCCCGTGCATTTCAAAATTACAGATCAGAGCGGCGTCATCAGAGCGTATCGTACTACCGATGTCCTCGGGAACTCTATACACGCAAAAATGGACATTGTGCGTCCCGAATTCGAAATTAAAGCTCAATCGGTTAGAATCAATGCCGGCGGCGACAACGAAATATACGAATACAACTCGAATCTTTGGAGCTACAACGATATTACTTACATAATCACGCCCACACTGAAGGGCGAGTCTCCGGTTACTTACGAATACAAGATAGGCGCAGGCAACTGGACGGCACTTACAATCAACGCCGGGGGCGGAGAGGAATTCTATACGCTTCCGCTGAATCAGACCACCGAGAATATTGAATTCCGCGCTACCAGCCTTGCCAGAAAGACGTCACCTCCCAGCGGCAGGTATCACGCTTACATAGACAAGCAGCAACCCGTGGTTTCCATAACCGCCAAAGACAAGTTGAACACTACCATAAGGTCTTTTGGTACGCTGCCGGGCGTCGGATACCGCGTGGGCTATGCCAGCGACAGCCTGAGTTTTACTATTTACAACCGTACTCCCGAGGGCAACTTGATTTTCAACGAGTCCGAGCTGTATTACACATATAAGTATACTTATATTGACGACGAAGGTCTGATGCAACAGACAGCGTACGCGCCTATGGCAAAGAATACGGACGGACAGGGCTATACCTATTACACCTTTACCGACGCCGTATACAATGCCACACCCATAAACAGAAGAACCTATACCTTCAGGCTGGAATCGCGTTCCGGCTTATTCAACGAAAAATCGTTTAACGGAAGTATACTATATAGCGATTTTTCCATAAGTCTTGACCTGGTTTCACGCATAGAGAACGAAAAGGGTTGGGCAAACGCGCCTATTCCCGTTTACATAAACGTACCTATTATGGACAAGTATATTTTTGCCTACGGCATATCCGGCACAGGCTACGAGAACTTTGAAAAGACTTTCGTTTGGGCTGCCAACGGCAGCGGGGAAGGTCAAGAGATAGTCAAAGACGTGTCAGCGGACTATGCCGACCTTGAAGAGGGTGATCCCGGTTACATCCCGGAAGGCATGGCAAAATTCAGAATATTCCTTTCTACTTCTGTTGAAAGAAGGTATTTCAAGCTGTACGTCTATAATGCCGCCGAAGTAAAAAGCAAGAACGAGGCTAACACCCCGGAAATAAGGCTGGATTTGGCGGAGCCCGACGTAGACATCACTGCCGCAATACAACAATCGTCTATTGCTATTCAGAGCGGATCATGGGCTAACGGCAACATTGAGCTTACGCTGGATGCAAAAACCGTAGACGAAATCAGCTTGTCAGGTATAGATTGTGAGTTGATGGTCGACAGCAATATACCCGAAAAGGTGTTGCAATCGCTACTCGATGGCGACGGTCTCCCGATAGGAAAATTCATATATCTTATCGAAATTCCCGAAAACCAGGGCGATATATATACAAGAACATTTATGTTCCGCTTGACCAGCGGCTCGGGACTTCAAAGCTTTGTGTACTACGATGCAAGAATTGACAAGAGAGACATACTGCTGAATTATGTTCAAGACCTACGTAACGATGAAAGCCTGCTGGTTTATGACGCCGATGCCCCCGTCTTTACGGCAACCACCAATCCCGTTTGCAAGGACGTGACCTTGAAATTCGATAGCAATCACAACGGGCATTTCAATTTTTGGTATAGAATTGACAGTACGGGCGCATTCACTAAAGGCACGGGTGATACACTTCTGGTCGCCATAGAACCCAGCACCGTAGGCGAAATAACCGTGGATTTTTATCTTGAAAGCTACGCCGTGAATTTTGAAGGCGCAAAAAAAACCACCAGCCCTTATACCGTCATCATCCCATATAACTGCTCGTCCATAAATATTACTGCCGCCATACAGCCGCAAGCTCCGGGATACAACAGAGACAACATAAACGGCTGGATAGAAGGACCCTTGAGCATACTCATTAACCTGCCGGCAGGGGAGAGTTACGAGGACTATACCTACGGAATAATTATTCTTTATGGCAAAACTCCGGAGCAATTCTATTTAGATAACGGGTTGACCGAGCTCAATCAAAAATCGGACATCTTCAATTACGCCGTTCCCGTATCGCTGATTAACGGAGCCTTTGATTTCTGGGGTATTGACGAAAACGGCGTACCGAGATTTTCCGATCCCACCGGAGATAGCGAAAAATGCTTCTACACCGGAAACGTCATCGTATTCGCCTTCAATGCGGCGAAATACAGCTCGAATCCCGTGCCCATATATAGCAACGAAATAAGAATAGACAACAGCACTCCTGACGTCAAGGACATGATAGACGGACTCAACGGAGAGATAGACCAGAATTTTGTCTATAACAACGAAACCATAGTACTCAGGAATCCCGAATATAACGACAGAGCGCCTGTCTATTATTATTATTTCCTCGTTACGGAAGAGACTCCTCAACCCGGCGATTTGCCCACGGAAACTCAGCTGAACGGCTGGACCCGAATGCTGCCCGGCAACACCGTCGAGATAATTGAGGACGAGACGGCAAGAAGCACCTCCTATTATTTGTTCGCCAGAAACACGCTTGACAATATCAGCAGTCCTACCGGCGATATGTTTACTTTCAGAGTTGATTCGGTTATACCGTCATTCATAATTCTTTATCCTGAAGGCGAGGGTTCGGGAACCGAGACCACGATTGACGGAGAAGAATATAATATCTTTACTTTCACTTGGACAGAAGAAATAAACATAGAATTCACGACGAGTTCCGAAACCGGAGTATATTACTGGTATTCTGTCGACAACAGACAGTCCTGGACAAAATATAACCAGGTTGCTTCCACCGAGGGTCATTTGACTTTCAGTTTCAGCGAGGACATTTATGCCACAATGTTCTTCAAATTGACGAACCAAGCCGGATCAGAGGTTGTGCATATCCGTCCGGCAGTAGTCAGAATTGACACCAGAAGGCCGGATTTCACACTTGAGACTCATGTGGGCGGCAATGTCTTTAACGGCGGAGGCTTCGGCTCAATAGATATCGGCGGCAGCCTTCACGGCTTGTCGTTGGCAGATACCAGCGGACAATGGTCGAGTTCCTCCGTGACCATTACCATAAGAATTGACCCCGCTTTACGTAATCCCAGTCCCGTGCAATATCAGTATTTAGTAGTATCGGAGAGCGGCGAAACCCAGTATATGCAGACCCCGTCGAACATAGTTATGAACAACGCCATAACTTTTACTACAGACAGAATGGACAATTTTGGCAAGAACAACGACGCCATTCTTGTCGTACAGGCGATATGCCCCGCCAACGGCAAAAAATATACGCAGGCCATTCGCATAAAAGTCGACAAGGTTATTCCCGAATTCGAACTGAACGGTGAGGTAAAGATTGCCGGCTCGGATCAAATGCGCAAATTAAACTCGGGAGAGTGGACAAATCAAGAAGAGGTTAGCGTAAGCATAGAAAGAACAAACGCAGTAGCTAACGTTTCGAACGTCAGGATAGTATACTACCTCGATGGCTCCAGTCTGGAGAACCAGTGGCCAATGGATTCTGTTACGGGAACCAGCTACGGCATGGTACCTAGGACAAGAAGCGGAACTATGCGCGTGGTTGCAAGAACCGAATCAGGACTGCTCTATCAAAAAATATTTGAAATAAATATAGATACGGTGGCGCCGCAGATAGAATCGGGCATTATAGTTCCCGGCGAGGCGGGCGCTCCGAACACTTATTATATTGATCAGCCCATAACTTACAGAGAAGAGAACCTCAAGACCGCCCAATACATTGTCAGAAAAGGCGAGACCATTGGCTTTCCCTTGTCTCAAGGGCATATTATTGCCACGAACACCGTTGACAACAGCACGGAATCCCTAGGCTATGTTAAAATTACGATAGAAGACCTTGCCGGCAACAAAGCAGAGCTTGAATTCTATATGATACCATTCCTCCTCACCATAAACAATCTGACGCTAAGCCAAGCCGACCTTGATACTGTGGACAGGTACGAAGAGGATCTTGCATCGGCTCGCGGTATAGACGATTCCAGAAGGGCGTATTTCGAAAACCTGATTATAAGACTGCGCGACAGGGAGAACACCTTGAGACAGGAGATAGCCGGCTTCCAGTCGTATATTGCCGGACTCAGCCAGAAAGCCAGTTATGAGCTTAAATCAGATTTCCGCGAAATGGATGATTACCTCACGATATACAGAAATTATGCATATTACGGCCATTCGTGGATTCAGGAGGCAATAGTCGAGGGCGAATACTTCGCTTATTATGAAAAGCTCGTGGCAGAGCACGCCAAGCTTGCCAAGGAGATGGCTAGGGTTACACTCGTAGAAGAAAACACCAAGAAACTTCCTGCCATAAATGTCGTCAAGGTTACAGACTACAACAGCGTGTTGCAGGTCTATGACGCTTATCTAGACTTATCGCCCGACCAAAAATCGGTTTATGCTACGACGCTTTACAACAAGCTCACAACGCTGAAAAGAAAATGTGAAAACATGTTGTTGCAAGACGAAGATTCCGGTATCAAGATTGAAGGAAATCTAGCGCCCGGAGCAAGGATAGATGTCACGGAGTACCCCAACACAGTAGAGCTACACAACAACGCCCAGGCGACCATTCTAAATACCGTGACCAACGAAAAGCCCAGACACATAGTCAGTATCAGCAAGGTCAGCCTTACGGGCGCTGCATCGCAGACGTCTACCGGCGAGATTCTTGTCACGCTGCCCATACCCGAAGATTTTTACAACTATGTGTGGTTCTCAGTTTACAGGCTTTCTCCCGACGGTACCGTTACTGAAGTAAGTGGTGTAGAGATACAGGGCGACGGCAAGAGCGTGGTATTTTCGGCCAACGGTCTTGACACCTACGTGCTGGCAACGAAAGCAAACATTGCCGTAAGAGAAACAAAGACCGATGTATACGGCACGCTGGGCTTCTTAACGATTGACACCAAACTACTCCGCTATATAGCCATAGCCACTATAGGCGTGTTTACGATACTGATAGTTGTCGTCACGATTACTGGTCTAAGGAGAAGAAGATTCCTAAACCACTACAATAGGTCGCATAGGAGCTCGCTTTACAAGAAAGGTCTACAAAATGTGCCCAAAGGCAACAAGCCTCCCGTAGAGCACCCGTTCAAAGACGGCGAGAGGGTAAAGACACCCGAGAAACCAATCGAACCAATTAAATAGTCGACAAAACCACAAAATATTGCAAAAAAGAATTAAGGACAAGCGCCTTAATTCTTTTTTTACGGCAAGGCAGCGCCATCTTTCTCCATCAAGGCGGCACAGCTATTATTTTTTTGTCAAAAAGTATTGACAAATCTTTTCGGGCACATTATAATTTAGTAAATTACTAAACTAGTAAATAAGTAAGTGGAAAAGGAGAAATATATGAATATCCCAACAACGTTAAAACATAAACCCGTTATCGTATGCGAGAACTATGAGAATATCGACGGCAAATACGCTTACCAAACCGACGCCAAGGGGCTGTCCCTAGGGCTGGCGCAATGGAACGACAGGGGCAAGCTGGACGTCTCCGCAAAGATATGGCGGCATACCGGAGACAAATGGTCGAGACAGTCTGAAGAGATGCCAATGCACAGGGCGCTGGATTTATCCATAATGATTTGCCGAGCCTTTATATATTTCAAGGAGGCGTACCAAATTCCCGGCTTTTACGATAAGAAAGATCCGGTAATTGACAGAGTGGGCTTGCAAGGCGATGCCATGACCGTCAAGGTGTGTACCGAGAACCCAATGATAGACGAGGATATTGTGCTGTTCATGGACGCGCTTGCAAAGGACGGCGAGCGTCTTGGCGAAAGGTTTTCCACGCTGGCAAGGCTGCTAAAAAATATGGAATATGTAAGATAATTTTGCTATGCCCACCGACGAGAACACCGTGCGAATGGAAATAACCCTTGTCGCAGCGGTGTTCTTTTGAGTTTTATTTGTATTAGCTATAAAATGCAGATAAAATCAAAATACCCTATTTTATTAAAGGTCAATATATGATATAATAATAATTAACATTAAAATATGTGAAAAAAGGAGAGTATTATGTCTACAAGAACCAAAGCGTTTGTAAACTTTTATGCTGCAATAGGCACCTTGCAAACTTACGCCGCGCTTGACGACAACGCCAAAGCGCTTGCCGCCAAGCAGGATATAGCCGTAAGATTCAAAGTAAAGGACGGTCCCGACGGAGTGCTGGTTTTTAAGGGCGGTGCCGTAAAGGCGTTGCCTTATTCCGAAGGAACAAAAACGAACATCGTTTTGAACTGCTCAAGCAACGAGAAGTTCAACGACCTTGTCGATGGCAAGGGCGCGGCTGTTATACCTTCAAAGGGCTTCTTCAAGCTGGGTTTTATGCTGAACAAGCAGAGCGCCTTTAATGTGCTTACCGCGGAGATGGCTGCCCTTATGAGGAAGAAGGAATTTGCCGACGACAAGGAGATGCGTCTTAGCACACTGCTTGCCTTCAATGCCATGATAGCTGCTTTGGTACAAATAGGAAACGTTGACGACATAGGCAGAATGAGCGCCGCCAGAATAGCCGCCGGAGACATCGGCATAGAAATTACCGGCGAATGCGCTTGCACAATAAGAGTGACAAAGCAAGACGGGGATACAAAGCTTGAATACATAGCAGAGAAAAGCCCCTCTCCCAGAGCGCAGATGATTTTTGACAGCATAGGAACAGCCAAGGGCGTTATTGACGGCAAGCTTGACGCTATGTATTGCATTTCTACAGGCAAGATAGCTATGTTGGGCTTTATCCCCATGCTGGACAACCTGAATAAGATTCTCAACCTGGTTCCGAAATATTTGGCATAAGGAGTGATTTACCATGAAAATAAATAAATATGATAACAGCAGAAAGCTGATGGAGAGAGCCATAAAGGTTATTCCGAGCGGCGTATACGGTCATCTCGGTCCCGCCGAAGGCTGTATGATACCCGTCGCGGCATTCCCCAATTTCGCCGCGAGAGCAGAAGGCACATATTTTTGGGACGTCGACGGCAACAAATACATAGATTATATGTGCGCGTACGGCCCCAACGTTCTGGGTTACAACGATCCTGACGTTGACGCAGCCGCAAGAGAGCAGCTGAGCAAAATGAACTGTGTCACTCTTCCCGGTGAAGCCATGATAGATTTTGCCGAACTGCTTACCAACCTTACAAAAAAGGACTGGACATTCTTTTGCAAAAACGGCGGCGATGTCACGCTATATTCGAGCATGATAGCGCGATATTACACCGGCAAGAAAAAGATGATATTTGTCAACGGCTATTATCACGGCGTGGCGCCTTGGTCGCAAAAAGCCGACCACCCGGGCACGTTGTATGACGATTGCAAGAACTCGCTTTATGTCGAATTCAATGACCTCGAGGGGCTGAAGAAGATTATCGCCGAGAACAAGGACGATATCGCGGGTCTAATATCCACTCCGTATATGCACGGCAATTTCCAAGACAACATTACCCCCGCTGAAGGCTATTGGCCTGCCGTCAGAAAGCTCTGCACCGAAAACGGCATAGTGCTTATTATCGACGACATACGTTGCGGCTTCCGTCTTGACCTTTCGGGTTCCGACCACTACTATGGCTTTGAAGCCGACCTTATCTGCTTCTGCAAGGCTCTTGCCAACGGATACAACGTTTCGGCGCTTTGCGGCAAGGAGTTCCTGAGAGGCGCCGCCGGCTCGATAATGTACACCGGCTCTTATTGGATGAGCGCCGAGCCTTTTGCCGCAGGTATTGCCTGTATCAAAAAGCTCGTAGCAAACGACGCTTGCGCCCATTTCAAGAGAATAGGCACCATGCTTTGCGACGGTCTAGTAAAAATGGCAAAGAAGAAGGGAGTCAACCTCAAGGCGTCGGGAGAGCCCGCAATGTTCTACCTAACGTTGAAGGATGACGATTCCGAATACCTGCATCAGCAATGGGTGGCGGAGTGCGTCAAAAGAGGGCTTTGGCTGACAAACCATCACAACCACTTCATAAACCTTGCTATGAACGAGGATACCGTAAAAGAAACCCTCGAAATAGCCGCCGAAGCTATGGATGCGATGATAGCCAACAATCCCCAAGTCTATAAGAAGAAATAATAAATGGATATCGCGCTTATAGTATTGATAAGCATTGCAATAATTATCGGGCTTCTTAACCTTTTTAAGAAGCCCGGTACCCTTAAAAACGCCACAAAACCTTTTGAAGAACTAGGCAAAAAAATCCAAGAAGAAAACAACCTAACAAGAGAGACCGTCGGATGCAGCTTCCGCGCCGCAAATGAAGCTGTGGTTTTGGGCGTAAGAATGACAAATGACGCCGTTATCGACAACGTAAAAATGCTGTCACTTTCCAACGAAACCAAAATTAAAGAAATGAAAGAGGAGCTCGAAAAGGGGCTGGGGGACATTCGTTATACTGTGGGGCAAAACCTCAAAGAGGTGCGCGAGGATAACTCGAAGCAACTTGCCGAGATGCGCAGCGTAGTAGACGAGAAGCTGTCCTCTACACTCAACGAAAGGCTTTCTCAGTCCTTTGGTCTGATTAGTCAACGTCTGGAGGCGGTGCAAAAGGGACTCGGGGAGATGAACGAGCTTACCAGCGGCGTAAACGACCTCAAAAAAGTGATGTCGAACGTAAAGACAAGAGGTGTCTGGGGCGAGGTTTCGCTAGAGAATCTGCTGGCTAGCACTTTGACGAAGGAGCAATACCAAAAGGGCGTCAGCGTTTCCGAGAAATCAAGGGAACAGGTGGATTTTGCTATCATTCTTCCCGGAAAGGGAAAGGACAAGGTATATCTTCCAATTGACGTCAAATTCCCTACAGAGGACTATCAGCGCCTAATCGAAGCAAGCGAAGGGAGCGACCTCGAAAAGTACGCAAAAAGCGTAGCAGCTCTCGACGCAGCAATAAAAGTACAGGCAAAGAGCATCAGCCAAAAATACATAAACCCTCCCGTTACCACGGATTTTGCTTTGATGTACCTGCCTACTGAAGGATTGTACGCCGAAGTAATCAGGATACCGGGGCTTGCCGAGGAGATGCAAAACAAATATCATATTATACCTTCCGGTCCGACCAATACGCTTGCAATGCTAAACAGCCTTCAAATGGGCTTCAAAACACTTGCCGTGCAGAAATCCAGCCTTGAGGTATTCAAGGTGTTTTCTGCTTTCAAAAAGGATTTCAATATATTTGTCTCGCATCTCGAAAAAGTAAAAGAACAGCTTGAAAAGGCTAACGACACTCTGGATGACGCAACGAAAAGAACCAGCATTATACAGAAGAAACTTGATAAGGTGGAAGGAATAAATTATCTGGAGGAGGGTCAAGAGCTATGAAGAGCAAGTTATTATCTTTAATTTTGATATTGGCGGTGGCGGCAACGGCGGCAACCGGTGTGACGATTCTTTACGATGAGGTCGCCGGTATAGAAGCCAGCATAGCCGTTATATCCGACTTGCATATTGTGAGTGAAGAGTATTACACCAATTCTCATACCTATTATGAATACGCCTCCGAAGAAAAGCTCATTCACCTTTCCGAGGCTATGCTAAAAACCGTAGTTGACGATTTGAACGCCAACAAAAAAATAAAAACCGTGCTTGTGACGGGAGATATCACCGAAAACGGCGATATAGCATCCCAATATGCCGCGGCAAGGATACTTCAAAAGCTTGTTGATGCAGGCAAGCAGGTATTTATTATTAACGGCAACCACTACGGACTCAAGCGAACCGAGCACACCGGAGTGAGAGCCGACG
>JAQVME010000172.1 GCA_028703745.1 Clostridia bacterium | reverse complement strand
GTAAATACTATGCCGTCAGTCCCTTTTGTCTTCTTCGGTCTTTTCCTTTTCGTTAAGAACCTTTTCGACCAAAGAGGCTCTTGCTTCGGCCATTTTTTTGCCTACCGCCGACATTGCTTTCATACCGACAAATATCGCCAATGCTATGATAACAAAATCTATGACGGTTTGTATGAAGATTCCGTAAGTCAAAGCAATCTCAGGCTTAATTATATTTTGCGCGCCGTCAAGCACGGCTTCTTTCATTACCCATTTTGCCTCGGCAATGTTGACGCCGCCTATGATTCCAATCAAAGGCATAATGATGTCTTTTACTAGGCTTGCGACTATTTTTTGGAAGGCGCCGCCGATAATAATACCGATGGCGAGATCCAGGATGTTTCCGCGCTTAATGAAATCGCCGAATTCCTTAAAAAATTTCTTCATAGTAATCCTTATATCAAACGATATTGATTTATGCGCTGTACGGAGTTATTATGGCTGTCCTCGAAAAGTTCTTGACGGAATTTATTATTTTCTCGCACGCAGCCTTGGTATTGTAGGATTCGCCGACATATACCGAACTGAAGCTAGCGCCTCTCAAAATAAATCTGAACCTGCCGAATTTGTCTTCGTCTACGATAAAGTTGTCCATGTATACGGCCTTCTTGAAATTCTTTATGGCGTCCTTTGCCGAGCTTGCATTGGCGTAGCCGTTGCTGGAGAAAAGCAGTTGACCGTTGTTGGCGATAAGATAATAATGGTAGCCGTCCGCCCTCTTTGCTATTTCGAATTTTCCGCTGGGCTTTTTGGCGGCATCTTCTTTCTCAACGGCGTCCCAATCAACCACCTCAACAAAGGTATTCTTGTTGTCGGCATATTTCTTTTCTGCCTCGGCATCATATACATAAGGTACAACCGCCGCGGTATTGGAAAAGTTCTTGACCGATTCGATACTGCTTTCGCAAGAGGTCTTTGTGCTATAGTTCTCCCCTGCGTAGCGCCTGTTGAGGATATATCTGTATCTACCGAATTTGTCCTTGTCGACCACGAAATTGCCGCCTTCCACGGCCTTCTTGAAGGTATCAATACCCTTCAGCGCGCCGCCGGCCGACGTATAACCCGTGCTCTCAAACAGCAACTGTCCGTTGTTGGCTATAAGATAATATCTGTATCCGTCAACTTTGAGAGCTATCTCGAACTTTCCGGAGGTCTTCTTTTGCTCGTCATTTGCGGCAAGCGCCTCCTCGGCAATTATTTCCGTGAGTGGTTGCGCCTTCTCGGTTGTAACTTTTTTTTCTGTAATAGGTTCTGCTTGAACGGCATTCCGCTCCCGGCTCTTAAAAAGTCTCAACGGCTCGTCTGAAGCGGGCGGCGGTACTTTTGCGGCTTTCTTTGCGGCAGGCGCCTTAGAACCTTCTTTGGGTTCAACTTTCGGCGAAGGTTCGGCTTTCGCGGTGGTTACCGGCGAAGCAACAGGCTCGGCTTTTGCGGTGATTACCGGCGAAGCGACAGGCTCGGCTTTCGCGGTGATTACCGGCTGAGCAATAGGCTGAGTCTTTGGCTCTTGAATGGTGACCGCGACTGAGGGCGTTTCAAGAATGGGAGCCGTCACGTCTGTCTGTTCGGGCGCAGGCTTTTCCGCCGCGTACAAAGGTGACGAATCGGAAGCCTTAGCTTTTTTCTTTGAGGATTTTGTCGAGCAAGCAATTATTACAATAAGTATAATTAATAGTACTAAGCCCGCCAAAATAAGGAAAAGAGTGTTGAATTCTATCGGTCCTATTGCGATATTCTTTGAAAAAAACTGTTGCGCAAAGGGAATCTTCTGCGCCAGTCCTTCAAAAAAAGCGTTAAGTTTGTCCATAATTACCTCCGAAAAATCTATTTTTTGATTATATACCTTATTCTTTATTATATCATTGAAAAAGTCGTTTTACAATAAAAACTTGCATTTTTTGCCTAATTATTGTTCCGATGCCCTTCGCCTAACGGTTTTCGTTGGGCTGTGATACGGTTTATGTGCTCCACGTCGATGAAAAGCAGCACTCCGAGCGCTAAGAGCACTATCGGCAATACCAAAAAAGTAGTTCGCGTGGCAATAAAACCCACTGCCAGCTGAAAAAGCATGGCGCCGACATAAGCAAAGCCCATTTGAAAACCGATTATATCTGCGGAGTATCTGCTGTCAAAACGGGATTTTGTGGAATCGATGGTGCACGGAAAAATAGGCGCAAAGCCCATGCCGATTAAAATAAGTCCGGGTAGCAAAAGAAATCTTAAAGGCAGAAGCAGCATGACGATTCCTATAACCGCACAGATTATGCCCGTCCTGATAAGAATATTGTTGGAAAGCTTTACGGTAAGCACTCCCGTGACAAACCGACCTACCATTATGCCGCCGTAATAAAGCGAAACATATCTTGCCGCCACGGCAGGCGTAAAGCTAAAAATATTAACGAGATAGCTGGCGCCCCAAATACCTACGAGATATTCCATACCGCAATATATACACAATGAAAGCGCGGCGAAAATAACACCTTTTTCCTTTGTCAGCTTGAATTTTGCCGCGGATTTTTGTTCCGGCAAAGCAAGAGGCGCGGCGTTTTGTCTTTTTGTCGCGACTTTTTTCCATAGCGGCAACGAAATGAATATTATTGCGGCAAGGCACAACTGAATTACCGCCGTTGAGCGGTAGCCGCCTCTCCAGCTGCCCTGCGCGAGGAACAGCGACATAATAAGCGGACTGACCGTGACGCCTATGCCCCAAAAGCAATGCAGCCAGCTCATATGTCTGGCTTTGTAATGCTTTGAAACAAAATCGTTGAGTCCGGTATCGACAGCGCCGGCGCCCACGCCTAGCACTATAGAAGAAGCGATAATAAACACGATATTCGGGGCTAAACTCATACCATAAAGACCCAGTGCAGTGAGAAGTACGGATATTGCCGTCACCCAGCCCGTGCCTATTCTTCTTATTATGGGTCCTGCTATAAAACTCACCATTGCGGTGCCTGCGCCGATAATCAGCATATAAACAGAAGCAAAACCCTCGTCTAAACCCAGCTCGGTATGTATAACCGGCCATGTTACGCCAAAAAGTGAATCAGGCAACCCCAGCGCAATAAAAGCAATATAAATTACGACAAGCAATAATATAGCCATACCTTACTCCCGATATATTAGCAAATATTATACCATACTACACGGCTTTTTGCGTAAGGATTTCCGACGCTTACTATATCATTATTTGTTGTGGACTGCCTGCGCCGTTTTTGGTATAATGATATTATGTTGTTATCATTTTATTGTAAAAGAGGCGTTGCGGCGCAAATTGTACTCTCTCAGGTATGAAAGTAACAATAGTCACCGCAAACGGAGAAACCGTACTCAATGCCGCAACAGGCAGCAATTTGCTCTCATTGCTTCAAAGCAACGCTTTTTTTGTGGACGCGGATTGCGGCGGCAGAGGCACTTGCGGCAAATGCAAGGTAAAATTGCTTGAAGGAAATACCTCGGCTCCGCTCGACGAAGGCGGCTTTTTTAATTGCTGTAAGCATACCGTTGACGGCGATATAACCATAGATCTAAACGATAACACCGCCGGCGCCTTCAGCGCGGCGACAGCTATTGCGCCTCACCGTATCAAAGCACGACAAGGCTACGGGCTGGCAGTCGATATCGGCACGACCTCCATTGCCGTATATCTCGTGGATTTATCAAACGGAAAGCCGCTCGACAGCGCCGCACAGCTAAACCGACAAATAAGCTTTGGCGCCGACGTAATAAGCAGAATAAACGCCTCATCGGGCGACGGGCTGACGCTTATGCAACAATCGGTGCGCACCCAAATCAGCGCAATGTCAGAAGAGTTGCTCCGAAAGCATAATATAAAAGAATTTGAAAAGACCATAATCGCCGGCAACAACACTATGTTGCACCTTTACCTTGGCAAGGACCCTTCGGGTATGGGGCAGGCCCAAGCCGTTATTTTCTCCTCATTAAATGAGAATCAGATCTATGAAGAAGCCAGAAAACTAATTCTGGAAATGCTAAGAAAAGAAATTCCAAAATTACCTCCTTCCTAAAGAAGGGGGCTATTTTTTA
>JAQVME010000171.1 GCA_028703745.1 Clostridia bacterium | reverse complement strand
ACAATCTTTTTGCCGTTGTCACAAATCTCGGCAAGGTCACACTTCAGAACAGGCTCGACGAAATAATACAAACCCGTTTTCCGAATTATGACGAGGCGACGGATTCCGTAAAAACGGCTATGATGATTGAAGCAAAATCCATTGTATGGTCAGAAATAGTGCCTACGGGACTTACCGGACACGCGCTGGTAACCAATTGGCCGACGACGTTGGCGCAAAAGGAGCTGCTATTGGACAGCGAGTACGATTATATCCTGAACCTTACTCTTGCGGGCAGCGAAAGGGAACAGCTTATCAAACGGGTAAAGGCGATAGCCTATGACACGTTGCTTGCCAGTGTTTACACCACGGCTCAAGTCAAGCTACAAAATAGCCTTTCGGCGGTAATCCAGATATATTATCCACTGTACGACACTTACGGCGACGAGCAAAAGGCGCTCATACTTGTCGAGGCAAAGAGCATAGTTTGGGACGAAATAATCCCCGGTGATACCGTTAACGAAAAGAGCTACGTATACGACGGACAGGACCATATGCCTGTGGTTACGGGCATGCCGCGTGCAAAAATAGTCGGCTGGCCGCAAACTCCGGACGAAAAAAGCGCGCAGCTCAGCTTCGCATGGAGTGAAAATTCCAATTTCACAGAAGAAGATGCCAAGGCAAGAGCCTTTGACAACTTGATGCAGACTGTATATTCGAACATCTTTGCATTGCAGAAGATGACTGACATTTTGAACGGCGTTATTGTCGAATTCTATCCCGCTTACAACAGCCCTGCCACCTCTTACGAAGAAAGACAGCAGCTACTGCTTCAAGCAAAAGCAAAGGCGTGGGATGCGAGAATTATCTATGCCGATACCGTAGAGGAAATATACTATTCCTTCTCGTACTGGTACGCTGATATGGACAACAACGGCATGATTACCAACACCAGACCCAGAGCTGCCGGTACCTACGAAATTACTTTATTGATAGACCCGTTGCAAAACCGTAATTATCGCTTGAAGGCTGACGCTATCATATTGACTACCATAAACATAAGACGCGCCGGCATAAACACGAGTTTCTTGAACGAAATGATTTATCGTGGCAACGCGCTTATGCCGGAATGTCCGGGACTGCACGATGCGAATAGCAACCTTCCAGAGGGCGTGACCATACAATATACCTACTTAAAAGACGGTCAACCGGTAAATTCCATCAAAGACGTGGGAGAATATATATTCAGCGCCGTTATAAACGGAGGCAATAACTATCCGTCTTGGTCTGTGGATTCGCAAATAATCGCTATACTTAAGAAGGATTTGACTATAGACTTGGGCACAGTGGAGAGCGGATATTTGGAGAGCACAAAAGCTTTCAATAGCAGTATCACTTTTGACGGCATAGTCGGCGGCGTCCGGCCATCTATGTTTGGTTATCTTGTCTGCAACAGCAACGCAACCGACAAGCACATGGTCGGAGATTATGCAATAAACTTCATAGGCTTCAAGGCGTCATACAGCGCGGAGAAGATATATTTCCTCAATTCACCTATCCCCGCGGATGACGTGCTTGCGATGGACCCCGTGCTGTTCGGGAACTACGACATAACCGTTATTAACGGCATATATACCGTCAAGAAGGCAAACGAGAACGCCGTGACTATCGACGGTAGGGCGGAGCTCGATGCGCGTTATAACGCATTGCAAGAAGGCAACTCCGTGACATGGTATATGGCTCCGGGCAATTATGGCGATTTCATAATAAATAAGAACGTTGGCATAACCATAATCGGTTGCTACGACGTTGACGCCCAATTCGAGACATATGAAGAAATCGAGGACAACCACGAAAGGATGATGCTTACCGTCGAATCTGATTCGGGACATATAGTCACGATATTTGAAAGCGTGGTCATAAACAGAGGCGCGCTGACACTTGACATAATAAAGATAGGCGGCAAAATAAACAAGTCCGCAATCTATATCGGCGCAAACGCCTCGGCGGTGGAACTTAGAAGGAGTTCTCTAATACACACAGAGGTGTTCGGTGACGGCGGAGCCGCCATACCGCAGAATGCCAGCGCGGTGTCGTCTTCGCCCTCTTTCAAGGATTTACTGAGAATAGACAGAACCTATATCGAAGGCTTTACGGCTGCGGTGTATCTAAACGGGGGCAGCTCTCTCGAGGTGGTGAACAGCAGGCTTAACAGAAATATGGCAGGCATAAGATGCTTCAACAGTACGGTACATATCGAAGGCAGCCGTTTTGAGTTCACAAGGGGCAACGCGCTTTATCTCGAAATGATTGATTTTACCGTAATCAACAGCTCTTTCCTCAGCAACGAGACTGCCATCAAATCCCTGACCTCAAACACCTACGACTTGTGGCTGGAAAACACCTTCGCAGGTAACGTTAATGACATTACAACATTATAAAATAGCATAAAGCTGCTGCGAAGCGGACATGAAGGCAGAGGCGCAGACGGCAAAAAAATACCAATCGAGGATAAATAAAATTGACACAAAGAAAAGCAACGAACTATAATGTAAATACAAAAAGGAGACACAGAGTATGAAAAAAGCATATAAATTATGTTCAGTAACCGTCTTTGCGGCGTTGTTGCTCTTGCTTGTCTTCTTATCTTGCCAGGGCTATCACAATCCCCAAATGCCGGCGGAAATCGTAGGAAGGCATACCTTTACACAAACGATGGTGGAAGCCGACGGCAACGAGGTGTATTTCTATGCCAGCGGCGACGAGCGTTTCAATTATTTGCATGACGAGAGCGGCTACATACTGCTCCGCGAAAACGGCTTTCTTGTCTATGCCAAGAACGACAAGGGCAGACCCATTCCGACCTCCGTCAGATATGCAGATAGTGCCGAACGTATCGCCTCGCTTGAGAAGATGGCGTATACAGATATTGATTTCGAGTCAAACCCCGATTTGATTACAGAGTATCCCGAGAACTCCTCGCCGGTACTTCTTAATGAGCCGTCTGAAATACGTCCCATAGTTAATATAGTAATCTATATTTGCTTTGCCGGCGAAACCATAAATTTGAACAACGAGCAGATTGACGATTATTTGAACGGACCCGAGCATTCGCTTACGGATTATTATCAGCAATTGTCAAACGGCAAAATAATGGTCTATAATATCAATCCGATAAGTAACGAACAAATATACGTTTATAAGGATTCCCAGCCCAGAAGCTATTACCAATTAAAAAGGGGCTCTATCAGCAGGGCGGCAAGGGAAAGGACGCTGCTGAACAACGCCGTGACAGCGAGCAGACAGCATTTTGATTTCCAAGATTATGACATCGATACGGACGACGACGGTTACGTGGATGCCGTGAACTTCCTTATTGCAGGTTCGCCTTATAGCGAATGGGGGGGCATGCTATGGCCTCATTCGTGGGATTTGGACGATATTTCAAATGGCGATCCCGCCACTATTCAGGGGTTGAAGGTAAAAAAATATTCCTTTAATTTCCTTGAGCAGTTGACCGTGGGACTGCTGGCGCACGAATTCGCGCATGTGCTGGGCGTACCCGACCTCTATCATTATGACGATACGCACGTTGCCGTCGGGAACTGGGACCTCATGCACTACGAAGCCGACAATCCTCAGTACATGACGGCGCATTTGCGGTATAAATACCTCAACGTAATAAGCGAGAACCAAATAAATGTCATCGACTACAACGGCATATATTCGCTCAAGCCATCTACTATGGCAACAGCAGAAGATACCGTTGCCTACCGCATAAATTCTGCCCGACCCGGCGAATATTTTATGGTGGAATACAGGAACAACAACGTTACTGACTATGATGCTTCTTTGCCCGGCTCGGGGCTGATTGTATACAGAATTAAGCAAGGTGTTACGGGCAACTCGCTTGCCAAAAAGAACGACAAAAACAACCCTGACGAGTTGTACATATTCCGTCCCAGGGTAGTTACCAGCGGCACTGAAGCGACGAACTCCCTAGCCAACCTTAACAAGGCGTTTCTTTCTCCGAGCAATCCCGACTTCTCGTCGCTGGGCTACAGCCTTCTAGAGAAGCCTTCAGCCACCTATGACCCCACGACCATATATTATAC
>JAQVME010000170.1 GCA_028703745.1 Clostridia bacterium | reverse complement strand
CGGCTAAAAATATAACCGAGAAAAGCAGCGTAAAGCTGACCAGGCTGGACAGCCGTGAAAGCTTGAACAGATTGAAACTCTGGTTGGGCAAAACCGGCATGACAAGCGCGCAGCCCAAGCCCAGACCCAGCACGGAGATAAGCAGTATTTTTCTCACGGTATTGAAGGGCTTTGATATATTGTAAAGCACTAAGAGGAAGATGCCAAAAACCGTATAGGTTATTATGGTCTGATATTCCGCCTTGGGCACGCTGAGCGCCCCGCTCTTTGCAAGCGCCATTATGACGAGGACGGATACGACGATAGACAACGCCGGCGGCAGCACGTTCTTCATGATGTTTTTTACGAAACTGCCTTTTATTTTGTTGTTATTGGGTTCCAGCGCCAATACGAAGGATGCAAAGCCTATAACAAAAACGCTGGTGAAGGTGAGTTGAATAGGCTGAATGGGATAGCTCCTTCCCCATATTATCAAACAGAACAGCAAAAGGAATGAAAACATGGTTTTTGTCAAAAACAGCGAAGATGTCCTTTCTATATTGTTAATAACCCTTCTGCCCTCGTTGACTATGGCGGGCATGGAGCCGAAGTCTGAATCCAGCAGTACGAGCTGAGCTACGTTTCTTGTTGCTTCGCTGCCGTTCGCCATGGCTATCGAGCAGTCGGCTTCTTTCAAAGCAAGTATGTCGTTTACACCGTCTCCTGTCATGGCAACGGTCTTGCCCGCCTGCTTGAACAGCTGAATAAGCAACTTCTTCTGCGCGGGGTTTACTCTGCCGAAAACCGTATAGTCAAGGGCTTTCTGCCTTATCTCGTCATCGCTGACGTCTTGAAGGCTGAGGTATTTTTCGGCATTCTCGATGCCTGCGCGCCTCGCCACCTCGGAAACCGTCAAAGCGTTGTCGCCGGAAATGACTCTGACGTCGACGCCGCTTTGCCTAAATAGCTTTATGGTTGCCGCCGCCTCGGCTTTTATGTTGTCTTCGATTACTATGAGCGCGTACGGCGTGGAATTGGCGGGTATACTCTTCTCTGTTGACGCCTTTGTGGTGTTAATGGCAAAAAGCAGACAACGGTTGCCGCGAGCCTGATATTTTTCTATCTTTTCGGCAAGCGGGGCAGACAGATTCTTTGTGATATATTCGGGCGCGCCCAGCACGCAAAGCCCTATTCCCGGGAACCTTACGGCGTTCGCCTTTCTGTCCGACGAAAAGGGCACGGTAAACTCTGCTTGAAGCGGCGTTTCGCCGGCGAAATACTCCCTTAGCGCTCTCGCCGTCATATTGTCCTCGTCAAGCGCCCGTTGCATGGCGCTTATTATGTCCTTGAGCAGATAAGGCGATTTGCTTTGCCGCAACTCTATGAATTCCGTGACTTTCATCGTGCCGTCGGTAATAGTCCCCGTCTTGTCGAGGCAGAGCATATTTACTCTTGCAAGCGCCTCGATAGAATAGAAGTTCTGCACCAAAGCTTTCTTTTTGGCAAGACGTATTATGCCCACGGCAAGCGCGACAGAGGTCAATAGAAACATTCCAACGGGTATCATTCCGATCATCGCCGCCGCGCTGTAAACCACGGCTTCTTTATAAGCAAGCCGCATGACTTCGGGAGGCGCGGAATTAATAAACTTACGGAGATGCGAAATAGCTTCGAACAGCCCTCCGTCGGCTTCAAAAATATTTGCGGTTTGGTTTATTGTCAAAAGTTGCGCATTGAGATTGTTGAGAAAGGACAGCACCGCCATAGGAAGAATAATTATTCCTATTATCCGCATTATGAGTCTTATGGAGCGTATCAGTTCGGATTTGTTCTCGCCCAGCTCCTTTGCTTTCAAGGCTAATTGCTGAATATAATTGTCGGCGCCGACGTGTTCGACACGGCTTTGCGCCTTACCGGATACTACGAAACTGCCCGAAAGCAGCTTGTCACCCTTTTCTTTTTTTACGGACAGAGATTCTCCCGTAAGCAAGCTTTCATTAACTTCAAGTACACCCTCAACTAATATCGAATCGGTACAGATTTGATCGCCCGGCACAAGATTTATGACGTCGTCCATAAGGATTTCGTTGAGCTTTATGGTGATTGCTTGACCTTCCCGAATTGCCTTTACGTCGGGAGAGGAAAGGAGCGACAGCTCGTCCATCTTCGCCTTAGCTTTCAGTTCTTGAACGATGCCTATGGCGGTATTTATGATTATTACACCCATAAAGGTGGTATTCTTTATGTCTTCAAGGCTTTCGGAGACGGATAATATCCATAAAAAAACCAGAAAGCAAAGCAAGTTGAAGAAGGTAAAAATATTGCTTACGAATATTTTGCCCGCCGTCTTTGAGGTACTGACTTTTGTGTCGTTAATATACCCCTTGTCCTTGCGTTCCTGAATTTGCGCGGCGCTCAGTCCGGTACCTAGATTTACGCTACGGTCACAAAGCTCCTGTTTTACGGAGTTATACTTTTTTGCCATTTTTCCCTTTGTTTTGCAGGCTCTTTTGCTGCAATAATTATTATGTGCCTTATTGCTCTTTTGCCCGATGTTTATTCGCTTATGGCGATAGCGTCAATTTCGAGGTGCAGCCCATACGAAAGCTTCTTTACTTGAATAAAGCTTCTGGCGCACTTGTGCTCGCCGAAAAACTTGCTGTAAATCTTGTTGAATTCTGCGGCGTTGTCGAGATCGGAAATGTACACCGTGACCTTAAGCACCTTGTTCGGGGCGCTACCGCCCGCTTCAAGAATAGCCGCGAGATTGTTGAGAATCTGCTCTGCCTCTCCCACCATTCCGCTAGTCACAGGCTTGCCGTCGGGCGCTATGCCCAGGATACCCGAAATGTAGAGTATTCCGTTGTGCCTGACTGCCTGGTGATAATGCCCTTTCGGCGGACAAGCTTTATCTGTAAATATTATATCCATAAACTCCTCCCGGAAAATTATTTATCGTTATTGATGACGGCCTTACCTATCTGCAAATAAATATCCTTTATTTCCTTGCGGTATTCCGAATCGTTCTCGTCAAAGAACCTGCGCAAAATAATGTCATAATTGTCATAATCGCTGCCGCTGCCGTAGCAGAAGCAGAAAAGTCCGACTATCCTTTCGTCGGAAACGGCAAGTTTGTAGCTGCCTTTTATCCAGTTTATGATGTCGTCGCCCGGTCTCAGGTCCTTGGGCTCGTAAAGAAAGTTTACATCCTTCTTGGGGTCTATGGAATAGAACGCCTTGGGAATCAGCCATATATCCTGACCGTAAACGGCAATTTTGTTCTTGAGCCGCTCCACGTCTCTTTTCACAGCGCCGTCGTCCCATGCACAATAGAAATCATAGCCCACGTCGGTGCAATACCTGAAATACTCCGCGGCATTGACATGGTAATAAGTGTCGGACATAGTCAACGCAAAATACGTCATAACCGCCATCATTCTCTTCTCGGGGAAGTCTTGTCTGACTTTCTGGCAAGCAAAATGGAAAGCCTCGATACTCTTTCCGGTGTGAATGGGCTCGTCAACATAAAAGCCTATGATTCTGTCCATATATGGCGCAAGCTCGGTTTTTGCCGTTTGCCACCGCTGCTCCCAGTCGTCGGGCGTCTCACCGCTTGAGAAAAAAATGTGTCTTATCATGATGAATATATAGAAACCGGTTTGATAATAATGCTCGATGTCCTCGATATCCTCGGCATCAATTTTTGTCAAATTTGTGTTGCCGTCGGCGGCGACCTCGTCAATAGCATCACCAAAATGGTAATAGCCGAAATACTTCAAATTGGAATTGGTGTTTTCGGGCATATCAGCCCATGCCGGACGTTCGTAACCAAAGCCTGCCGCCGAAACGGATATCACGGACAGCAACAGTACTACTAAAACAACGAGCGCTACTTTTTTCATTCCGACCTTCCACACCTTGAATAGCATTTATTATACCATTGTTGAAACCAATATGCAATAATAGAATTACTTTATATTCTTATTAATTTGTAGGTTTGTCAATGATGTTGGACAAAATGGATAAGAGATATTTGGGGGCAATCGCTCCAATGCCCCCAAACCCCCCGTTCCTCATATTTTCCCCCTTAAGCCGTTTAGATATTGTATGGGGCTGA
>JAQVME010000169.1 GCA_028703745.1 Clostridia bacterium | reverse complement strand
TGAATCTGGGTAAATACTCCTCCTCAAGTCTTTTCTTTGCGGCGGAAAGATGATCCAGACGCGCGGTGCAGACTTTTATTTCGCCTTCTGTCTCTGCGTATCTTTTTGTGGCGTCAATGAGTTGGGCGCGGTATTCCGTGGCTGCCTTTACTTTCTCCGCCAAATCAAAAGAGCTTTTGACGGCGGCCTGTTTCAGCGCGTTCCTTATATATTCCTTCTTCGTGGACAGATTTTCTTGAAGTGACTTGATGTATGCCTCGCTGATTTTTATGCGGGCAGTCAACTCGCCGTTGCGGAAACTTATTTGGCGGCTCTTATCTTCGTATTCTGTCAGAATGCCTTTGGCTTTTGTCAGCTCGTTGTTGGCTTTGGCTATTTGCGCTTCGACCTCGGCGGCTCTTTTTTGCTCGTCCTTTTTGTTCAGCACTACTGAACTGCAAAGAGGGCATTTTTGTCCGTATTCAAGCTCAATAATTTGATATATATTTTTGCGGTCCAGCTCAAGCTTTTGAATGGCGTCTTCCAGCGCCGATATCGTGCCTTTTATTTTATTTATATAGGCGTCAAGTCCTGTTTTTGCCTTGTTCAGCGCTTCCATGTCTTCAAAGTAAGATTTCAACCCGTCGGCGTTCTCTTGTATTTTTTTCTCGACGGCGTCGGCTTCCTGCTCCTGAACCCTTATCAGCGCGTCATATTTGCGGAACTCCTGTTCACGCGTTGCCGCCGCCGACAAAGACTCCTCGAAAGTGGCGAATCCGCCGGTTATAAATGAATGCATTTTTTGTAATCCGGCTTTTTCGTTGGTCAGCTTTTGTTCCGTGGCGGCGAGCTCGGGCAAAAGCTCGGCAAGCCGCTTTTCGTAAACCTCTATGCTGAGTCCGGCTGACGAAGCTGCTTCGCCGAGTAGTTTCATCTCTTTCTCTAGGACGGCGCCCTCTCGCACGGCTTTTTTTAGTTCGGCGCGGCGGGCTATTTCTTGAAATCTTAAGTTTATATCCTTGTTCGCCAGACTAATAGCTTCAAGCTCCTCGTTTAGCTCGGTCTTGCGCTGGCTGAGAGCCAACAGCTCCTGCTGTTCTTTGGAATAATACTTATCTACTTGATTATAAACTCTGCTTTGAAAATCGCCGTCGTTTGAAAGTTCATCAACTCTTTTGTAAAGCACCTTGCGCAATTCGGAAATGCGCTCCAGACAATGCACCAGCACGCCCTCAACGTTCTTTACGGACTTAGCGCCGCTCGCAATGTCACTTTCGCACTTTCGGGCGGCTTCAGCAAGAAAGGCGGCTCTGGTCTCCAGCTCTTTGTCCCTTTCTGTTATGCGGGCTTTGCGGTCGTGAAGCATACTAATCAATTCTGCGCGGTCGCTTTTTGCAAGCAAACTGCCGAGTTCGTCTATCAACGGTTTTTTGTCAAGTGCCTTTGCCAGCTCCTCTTTTTCGACTTGAAGTTGCTTTGCGGCGTCTTCCGCCACCTCGGCTTTTTTGATAGCTTCGTAAAGCGTATCTATCTCCGTTCTGATGTCCTGTCTGAGGATGTTCTTTTCGTTAATTTCGGCTTTGAGGTCTGCGAGTTCCTTCGGATTTACCTCTTCGGTGATCTCGAGACGCAACATGGTTTTGTCGTATTTTTCTTGCAACTTCTGTTCTATCGTAGAAATCTCTTCCTTGTTACACATGAGTTCGTCGAGAATCGAGCCCATATACTCTTCCCTTGCTTCGGCGGGCAATTGAAAACCGTCAAAAATCCTGTCTCTGTCGATGACGGCTAGCGCACCAAAACTGCTTCTTTCCATTTTTATTTGCGCGAAAATCTGCTTGTTTACTTCTTCGACGCCCGAGCAGGACAACCCTCCGTCCTTACAAGAAAGCTCGGCAGTATTGTTGTCAAAATCTCTCTTGACGATATACTCCTCGCCGTTGTATTCATAGCCCAGCTCAATCTTTCCTTCGATACCGTTGCCGTACAGACCCAGAGACAGCAACTCTCTAAGCTCGTTGATGTCGGCATAGCTTATGGCAACGAGATTGGCGGTTTTGGTGGTCAAATCCAAATATTCCTTCCCCTTGTTGAGTATTCCGTCTATAGAAATAAAAAATGGTTTCATTGAGCCTCCGAAAAAATTTGCGTCGCTTCTATTATGTGTAAAGGGCGTTAATTAAAAGTCAATGCCTCAATCTTAAAAATAAACTAGCAAATACCATGAATTTATGTTATATTGTATAGGCACCCTTATACACAATTATATTTATTATACAACTAAAACCGACCTTTTGCAATAAATATAACACAAAACGAGGAAGGAGAAAAATGTCGTTCTGCAGATTGGGAAACGATTATATAAAACAGGGTTATACGCTGATAGACAATGTATTTTTACTGCAATTTATGCCTTCGGCCGACGCCGTAGACGTCAAGGTTTATTTGTACGGGCTGACTCTGGCTACGCTTTCCGACGAAGGCGGGAACACCCTCGAAAAGCTTTCTTTGGCATTGAAGCTATCCGAACAGCGCGTCATAAACGCCTTCAAGTACTGGGAAGAAAAAGGACTGGTTTCCGTCACGGCGACCCACCCTTTCAGCATTATTTACAATTCGCCAAAGTATGCTCTGCCGCCGGTGGCAAAATACAACGCCAAAGAATATTCCACCTTTGTGGAAGAGACGGCGCGGCTTTTCCCCGACAGGGTGCTTTCGCCCAATGAGCTGACAGAATTCATCGAACTCATCAGAATTTACAAAATAGAAACAAACGCCATGCTAATGATTATGAAGTATTGCGTGGACTACAAAGAGGGCAGAGCGTCTACGCCCTATATTCTCGCTGTCGCCAACGACTGGATAAAAAAAGGGCTGACTACCGCCGAACAAGTCAACGAGCACATAAGCGGACTGGAAGCAAACTCCGAAGCCATAAGAATGATTTTGAAGGCTCTGGGTATCAAGCGCGAGGCAGACCTGGACGACCGGCAGCTTTTCATAAAATGGACAAAGGAATACGGCTACCGTCTTGACGCCGTTCTCGTCGCCGCAAAAGCCCAAAAGCGCAGAGGCGGCATGGAGCGCCTTGACAGATATATTGAGGAATTGAAGAACGCCAACGCTTTTTCTGCCGAAGAAATAGCCGAATACAACAAAAACAAAGAGCTCGTATACGACCTCGCCATAAATATCGTAAAGAATATCGGGGGATATTACGCCTCCATGGATATCGTCATCGAAACATACATCCTGCCCTGGCTTTCAAAAGGCTTTTCGTACGAAAGCCTGCTGGCAATAGCCCGTTATTGTTTCGTTAAAGGCATCAAGAACCTTGAGGGTATGGAGCAGCTTGCCGACAAATTCTTCAAACTCGGCTTGTTGAGCGAGGACGCCATAAACAATTATATCCGCGAGCAGACCACCACCGACCAAAAAATTGCCGCAATCTTTGAGGTCTGCAACCATTCCGGTCTCATCACCAACAGAGAGCGCGAGTTCTACCGCATATGGCGGGAATGGGGCTTTGACGATGACATAATCCTGCACGTGGCGGCGCTCGCCGACAAAAACCCCTTCCCGTTGCAGAGCATAAACAGGAATTTGGCGCTGCTTTATCAAAACAATATCTACGATGCAGACTCCGCAAAGGCGCTATTGAACAAGGACACTCCGCAAAAGGGTTTCACAAGAGCCGAAGAACAGGGTATGGACATAAACAAGGCAATAGATATCATAAACAGCCGCCGCAGCCTTGCCGAACTCAAAGCGTTCCAGCTGCTGTCGTCACTGCGTGAGGACAAGGAATATTCGGCTCTCGAGAGCAAAATAGACGAAATAAACTTCGAGATAGCCAAGCGTGAAGCGCTGAACAAGGATTTGGGCACGCTCAAGGAGCAACTTGAGAGCGCAAAGCAAGGTTACAGCAAGAAGCTGTCCGAAAAAGGTCTTTCGCCCTCCGACCTCGACATAAAGTATACCTGCACGATTTGTAACGATTCCGGTTTCATAAAAGGTCAAAAGTGCAGTTGTTTGAAAGCCATTTTAGGTGACTAAAAAGAATTACGAATATTTTTGCCCAAACGAAAAACTCCCGCAAGGGAGTTTTTTTCTCGGACTTGATAAGGATGAGATCCCTCCGTTACAGT
>JAQVME010000168.1 GCA_028703745.1 Clostridia bacterium | reverse complement strand
AAGGAAGGCAAAGTAATAATGCAAACCTACAATCCCTCCCACTATGTGTGTAGGTTTGCCAGAACATACGACTACTTCGGCTTCTATGACAAGGAGAGCAACGTCAGACAGACGACGCATTTCCCGCCCTATTCGGTCATTGCGAGGGTACTCATAAGCTCCGAAGACGAGGCCAAGGCGCAGCAAGCGGCAAGACAGGGCTACGAGCTGCTGCGTAAGCTCAAGGAGCAAACGGGGGGTATATTCCGTGTACAAGCAATGCGCGCGCCCATAAAAAGAATGATGAACAAATACCGTTTCCAAATAGTCGTGTGGATAGACCTGAAGAGCGAAAACGAGGCGTTGCCGCTGGTCTATAAAGAAATGAAAAACCTGCCGTCGAAGGGTGTCAGCAGTTTTATAGAGATAAACCCCATGCAAATGATGTAACAAAATAGAGAGGAAGAAATATATGGCGATAAGACTGATTTTTACAGAAGACGACGAAGTATTATTCAAGCGCACCAGAGAGGTCGTAAAGTTCGACGACAAACTAGGCGAATTGTTCGACGATATGCGCGAAACGATGAAAAAGGCCGATGGCGTGGGACTTGCGGCGCCCCAGGTGGGGCTGCTGAAGAAAGCGGCGGTTATCGAAGTAGACGATATCTATCTCGAAATGGTCAACCCGAGAATTATTTTTGCCGAGGGCGAGCAGATAGATTTTGAAGGCTGTTTGAGCGTCGACCCGTCGAAGAACTGCAAGGTTTTGCGCCCGCAAAAGGTTACCGTTGAGGCTTTTGACAGGCACGGCAAAAAGTACCAAAAGGAACTCGAGGATATGGCGGCGCGGGCGTGCTGTCACGAGCTAGACCACCTTGAAGGCATACTTTTTTACGAAAAGGCATACAAAGAGCCGAAGAAGCCCCAGACGGAAATAATAGCAACCGATAAGGAAGATACAGCGCAGCAATGAAAGTAATCTATCTCGGCACTCCTGCTTTCGCAGTAAAGCCGCTTGAAGCAATTTTGAATTCCCCGAACGAAGTAGCCGCTGTCATAACTCAGCCGGACAAGCCCAACGCGCGCGGAAACAAGGCTCTGCCTTGCGCCGTAAAGGCGTACGCCGTAGAGAAAGGACTGAGAGTGCTGCAATTCGGAAGAATAAGGGATGCGGCGGCTGTAGACACGATAAGAAGTCTGAACGCCGATATTATGGTGACTTGCGCTTACGGTCAAATCCTTTCACAAGAGATATTGGAATTGACAAGATACGGTGTTATTAATATTCATGCCTCACTGCTGCCGAAATACCGAGGTTCTTCGCCGGTGCAATGGGCGCTAATCAACGGCGAAAAAGAAGTCGGCGTGACGATTATGCAGACGGCATACGAGGTCGACAGCGGCGATATTATTTTACAAGAAAGTATAAGCCTTGACGGAAACGAAAACGCCGAAGAGACACTGAATAAGCTCAGTCCGTTAGGCGCAAGGCTTATTGTCAAGGCGCTTGACCTTATCGAAAGCGGAAAAGCGGTGTTCTTGCCGCAAGAAAAAGACAATGTAACGCATTTCCCCATGCTGAAAAAAGCAGACGGCAAAATGGACTTCAATAAAACAGCTATTGAACTGAAGAATTTTATACGCGGAATGAACCCGTGGCCGGGCGCGTATACCCAAACAAAGTACGGTATTTTGAAGATAAAATCCGCCGAAGTTGTTGAAGGCAAGAGCGGCGCGGTTTCGGGAGAGGTAATTTTGTCCAATCCTAAGCAAGGCTTTGTCATTCAATGCGCCGAGGGCGCAATAAGTCTTTTATGCGTACAAGGGGAGAATGCCAAGGAAATGAGCTTCGCCGACTTTTTGCGCGGCAAGCCGATTGATACGGGTACGGCGCTATGAAGCCATGTTTGCAGGATTTCAGCTTCGAGGAGCTGTCGTTTATAACGGAGTGGGGTTTTCCCCGTTTCCGCGTTGAACAGGTTTATAACGCTGCTATACAATATAAAAGCTATGATAATATCAGCAATCTGCCCAAGGCTCTTATCGAGAAATTAAAAGAAAACTTTGCCGATAGGGGGCTGGAAATAATAAAAACATTATCCTCAAAAGATGGCACGGAAAAATATCTTTACAGGCTCAACGATGGTAACATAATCGAAGGGGTATTTATGCCGCACGGCTACGGCGATACGCTTTGCGTGTCCACGCAAGTGGGCTGCCGTATGGGCTGCGAGTTTTGCGCTTCAGGTTTGGGCGGACTTGTTCGCAACCTTACCGCAGGCGAAATCCTTTCGCAAGTACTATGTGTAAACGCCTTGAAAGGCGGCACGGCGGCTAAGAGGGCGATAACAAATATCGTATTGATGGGAAGTGGAGAGCCGCTGGACAACTTCGACAACACCGTGAAGTTTTTGCGCCTTATCAGCGATGAAAGGGGCATAAATATCAGTCTGCGCAACATTTCATTGTCGACTTGCGGACTGGTGCCGAGAATAATCGAGCTTGCCGATATGGATTTGCCTGTCACTTTGACAATCTCTCTGCACGCTCCAAGCGATAAAAAACGCACTGCGCTTATGCCAATAAACAAGGCGCACAACCTTTTCAGCGTTATTGAAGCGGCGAAATATTATTTTGAAAAGACGAAGAGACGCATAATCTTCGAATATTCGTTCGTAGAAGGCGAAAACAGCGACACTGACAGCGCCAAGCAGCTTGCCGCGCTGGTCAAGGGTCTGCCCTGCCACATAAATCTGATAAATCTGAATTTTGTGGAAGAAAAAGGCTTGAGGGGAGTATCGGCGGCTCAAATAAAAGAGTTTATGCGGATACTTGACGAAAACAACGTTTCAAACACACTGCGCCGTTCAATGGGAAACGACATTGAAGGCGCCTGCGGACAATTACGAAATAAGTTTGCTGAGAATAAGAATGGATAGGAATACAAATATGGGGGGGTATTACATGAATAGAAAAAAAATCATATCGGTTGCAATCGCATTGTTACTCTCTAGTGTTGTTCTTTCAGCATGCGCGGACAAACCGGTTATTTACAATACAGGTGGCTATCAACTTTCTGAAGAAAAACTTAAAATGGGCAATTTCAATGTTCGCTATATTGAAATGGAGTCCATTAATGGAGATATGGTGTATGGCGCAAATGATGACTATTTTATGGCGGATGGTTATATCTTCTATAGGGATCCCTATCTTTCACGCATGAGACCGGATGGCGTTGAAAGGACGGTTTTGCCTGAGGAAGTAAAAAACTTTCCGCTGTATGAAGCGACATATAACGATGGCTTTATATATTTTATTGATAATAGAGCAATATATTTTGATGCTATTCTGCCTCCCGGAACCAATGAAAATCTTTTGAGAATGCGTTCGGACGGCACGGAATTACAACATTGCATAAAGGATGTTGCTTCTTTCAAAATTGTAGATGAGTGGATTGTATATCAATCCGGATATGAGTTATTCGCGGCAAAAATCGACGATTGGGATAATCAAATCACCTTGTCCTCTGAAATATCATGGAATATTCGATCTTGGATAATATATGAGAATTATATCTATTTTTCTACGAAGAAAACCAATGGCGGTGAGGGGCAATACAACTCAAAAATGTATCGCAGCGACCTAAACGGTACTAACACCGTATTATTGGAGGATGATGCGAGCACGCCCTTTACTCCACTATTTGTTTATGACTCTTATTTATATTATAAGGCTTATAGCAATGGCAATGGAGATATTATCAAAAGAATGAGTTTAAGTGGAGAAAATAAGCAAATAGTCATAGATCCGCAGCATTATGTTTTGCTTGATAATATGAGATTTATTGATGGATGGTTATATTATTTATACTCTTGGAGATCTAAGACGTCGCCATATCAGACCTTTTCATCGATAAGAAAAGTAGCGCCTGATGGGACTCAAGACCAAGAGTTCAGTGCGGAAACAGATTGGTTTTCGGGAAAACCTTTCGGTGAAGTAACCGTTTGGGTAACTTATGATGGTTTGCCGGCAAGTAGTTCTGCCAAGGTTACAGTACAACAAATTTTTTCAGCAAGCATTAGGGATTTGAACCACCCAAAACTTCTGTACAACGGAGAAGGCTGGGTTAGCTGTCAACATTTTTATGCATGGAACGGCGATCTATATAT
>JAQVME010000167.1 GCA_028703745.1 Clostridia bacterium | reverse complement strand
CTTGAAGGAAAGATAAAAAAGCTGTTGCTTGTGCCTACGGGCGCATTGGTTTCAAAAACTGCGTCGCTTCAAGGCGAAACTATCCCCGGAATCGCTCACGCCATATGTATGGAGAGGGTATAATATGTTTTTAGATTACGTATGGGTTTTTATTGTGGGCGGCGCGGTGTGCTTGATAGGTCAAGTACTGATAAATTTGACAAAGATGTCTGCGGCAAGAATACTGGTGATTTTTTTGTTGCTAGGCGTGTTGCTTGAGGCCATCGGCGTATTCGAGCCTATCAAGGAATTTGCCAAAGCAGGCGTGACCATTCCGATTATCGGCTTTGGCGGCAACCTTGCCAAGGGCGCAATAGAGGGCGCCGAGAGCCGCGGACTTATAGGAGCCGTGACAGGCGGACTGCAAACGGCGGCGGCGGGAGTTGCCGGCGCGATATTTGTCGGGTTCGTCGTGGCTGTGTTTGCAAAATCCAAAACCAAGAAATAATTGACAAGCGGCTTGCTGTGACTTATAATCACACCATGATAAACCTTCTGAAAAAATGTGACGTTATACTCATAAAATCCTTTTCAAACCTGAACTATCTTTCGGGCTACGCCAATGCGGATGCTGTCATTCTGATATTTTCTGATAAAAATTATTATCTTACCGATGCCAGATATACCGAGGAGGCGGCGGAGTTTTTGCGCAATTTTGAAATAATCGACACGCGCCGCGACCTGTTCGGCGCGATGAATGCCGTATTGCATAGCCGCCGCGTAAAAAGTATAGGCATAGAAAACGATCTGCCTATGGATTTTTTCACCGAATTGAATAATAAGGTAAAAGCCGAATTTATTGACATTTCCGAAGATATACGAAGAATTAGAACGATAAAAACTCCCGAACAAGTTGAGCTGATAAAAAAAGCGCAAACTATCACAGACAAGAGCTTTGACGAAGTGTTGCCTTTAATCAAAGAGGGAATGACTGAGAGGCAGCTATGTTTGACGCTCGAAAATCTTCTATACTATAACGGCGCAGACGGCTTGGCGTTCAAAAGCATAGTTGCCTTCGGAGAGCATACCTCTCGCCCTCACGCGCTTGTAACAGACAAAAAACTGGAAAACAGCAGCATCATAAAGCTGGATTTCGGCGCCATGTTCAAGGGCTATTGCTCGGACATGACTAGGACGGTATTTTTCGGCAAACCCACGACTGAACAAGCGGAAATTTATAACGCCGTAAAAGAGGCGCAGCAGCTTGCGCTTGACAATATATATCCCGGCATGAGCTGCAAGGCGGCTTACGCAGTAGCAAACGGTTATTTCGCTAGGCGGGGACTTGACGGGTACTTTATACACTCGCTGGGACACGGTCTGGGCACCGACGTTCACGAGGCGCCGGCGCTTTCGCCGCGTTCTGAGGATTTTTTGACAGAAAATATGGTAGTTAGCGTAGAGCCGGGGCTGTATTTCCCCGGAAGGTTTGGCATAAGGATAGAGGATATTATACTTTTTCATAAAAGTAGTATAGAAAACTTGACAAAAAGCCAAAAAGAAATGATAATATTGTAGTATTTATAATTATCGGAGGACTAAATGGCTTTTATTCAAGCAGGAGATTTCAGGAAGGGCATCACTTTTGTAATGGACAATACGGTACAAGTTATCGTTGATTTCCAACATGTCAAGCCGGGCAAGGGCGCCGCGTTCGTAAGAACGAAAATAAGGAACGTAATGACTGGCGGAGTTATCGAAAGAACCTTCAACCCCAGCGAGAAGTACGAGACCGCGCACATCGAAAGAAAGAAGATGGAATACAGCTACAACGATGCGGACTTGTATTACTTCATGGATATGGAAACGTACGAAACGGTACCCATAAGCAAAGATAAGGTATCCGATGCGCTGCAATTCATAAAAGAGAATATGGTTTGTGACATTGCCTTCTACAACGGCAGCGCCTTCTCGGTAGAGCCGCAGAACTTCGTTGAATTGCTTATAGTTCAAGCCGACCCGGGAATTCCCGGAGCCACCGCGCAACCCGGCTCGAAATCAGCAACGCTTGAGACAGGCTACGTCATTCAAGTGCCGCTGTTTGTCAACGAGGGTGATACCATCAGAATTGACACCAGAAACGGAACGTATATGTCAAGAGTATAAGGACCTATTTTTATACATTAGTATTTGAGCCGCGGCTAGATAGCCGCGGTTTTTTTATGCATAAGCGGAGCAGGGGCGTCCGTATAGTAATGTATACGGTGTATGAATGGAATATCTGCTGGGAAAGGACATATTTGATGCGGTATGCAAGGTCGTGCCGCTAAAAGAGCTTACCGAACTTCGCATACGCAGAGGGCAGAATATAGTTGCAACAAACAACTTCACAAGAGCAGATACAGGCATTGCCGCCGACAAAAAGCTGGTTGACGGTATTGTCGGGCGCGCCACGAGCTTTTCAATGTACGCCTACGAGGAAGAAGTGCGGCGCGGCTATATTTTTTATAAGAACGGCGTGCGTATAGGTATAGGGGGGCAGGCTATTTGCAAAGGCGGCGGTTTAACGTCATTCAAGGATATAAGCTCGCTTTGTATAAGGGTACCGCACGAAATAAACGGCTGTAGCCGCGCTGTAGACTGGGTATTTGACAATTATAAAAATACCTTGGTTATTTCTCCGCCGGGTTGCGGCAAAACGACTTTAATAAGGGATATTGCAAGGGTTTTGAGTGGTACTCACGACGTGCTGGTGCTTGACGAACGGTACGAATTTTATGGCAATGGCGGCGGCATTGCGCCGCGCAGCATGATTGACGTCATTCAAGGCGTGCCGAAGAATTTGTGCTACGAGGGCGGAATAAGGGCGCTGGCGCCGGAGATTATCGTTTGTGACGAGATTTTCGGCGTTGCAGACTTTGCCGCTGTCAAAAAAATTACCGCATCAGGGGTGAAAATCCTCGCAGGTATGCATGCCGACAGCGTGGAAAACGTAAAAAAGTATTTTTCAGAACTGGAAGAGTATTTTGACAATTTCATTGTGCTATCGTCTAAACCCAGAGTAGGAAGCATAAAATCAATTATGAGGAAGCAATGAATTTCGTCGCCGGCATACTTATTGTTATCGCCTGCACATATGCAGGTATAGGAATCGACGGGTATTACAAGACAAAAATAGCCGTGCTGAGAGAGTTTCTGGACTTCATCGATTTCGCGCTGACTGAAATCACCTTTATGAAAACCGACGTCGTGTCGCTGGTGAAAAAATACGCGCTGAAGCAGTCGAGGCTTTCAAATGCGCTGTCTGCCATAAACAATCCTTGCGAAGCCGAAGTGGGCAATCTGGCGCTTGTGTGGCTGACGGCGGGCGAAAAGGCGCTGGTGCTGGACTTTGTAAAGGGAGTTGCCGCACTCGACCACAGCAGCCAGAGAGGCTACGCCGAGGAATACAAGGCAAAGGTGTCGCAGTACCTTCGTGGAGCCGAAGAAACCCGCGCTACCAAAGGAAAACTCGTCAAGAAGCTTGCCCCGCTGCTTGGGCTGGGCATAATGATAGTCATTCTTTAGGAGACGCCATGAGCATAGACATTATCTTCAAAATAGCCGGCGTGGGCATAATTACCGCGGTAATAAACAACATTCTTGAAAAAAGCGAAAAGAAAGAAATCGCCACGCTGGTCACGCTTGCGGGACTTGTCATAGTGCTTATGATGGTTATAGAAATGATAGGGGGCTTGTTTGACACTTTAAGAGCAATTTTCAGACTATATTGAACATATGGATATTTTCAAATACATAGCTATAGGCTTTATCGGCACAATTATGGTAGTCACCGTCAAAAACATAAAGCCGGAATACTCTATTTTCATTGCTCTGGCTACAGGCATTATCATACTTATCGGCATTTCCGAAAAGATTCTCGAGGTTGTCAATACGTTCTCCAATATAGCGGACAAGTCCGGCTTGCCAAAAGATATTTTTAACGCCGTTTTACGTATTATCGGTATAGGTTATATTACGGAATACTCGTCCAGCGTGTGCGAAGACAGCGACTGTTCGAGCATCGCGAAAAAAATTCAACTGGCAGGCAAGGTTACGATATTTATTATGGCTCTACCTGTTATTACGGGCATTATTGACATAATTAGCGGGTTATTATGAAGAAAGTTGTTTTATTAATTCTAATAATAGTGC
>JAQVME010000166.1 GCA_028703745.1 Clostridia bacterium | reverse complement strand
TTTTGCCTGTGCGTATGGACAGAAGGCTTACGGCAACGGACAAAGCATATCTGCAGGAAATTGTAGAAGTCGCCGGACTAAAAACCGCTTTGAAAAAGCGTCCCGACCAGCTATCGGGCGGCGAACAGCAGCGCGCGGCGCTATTGCGCGCTGTCTTTATACGGCCAAAAATCATTTTTGCCGACGAGCCAACAGGCAACCTTGACAGTAAGGCGGGCGCCACCGTAATGCAGCTTATGAAAGAAATAAACGAGAGATACAACACCACTGTAATAATGGTCACGCACTCGGAAACGCAAGCGGCGTACGCAGGCAGACGTATTCACATAAGTGACGGGAAGATCGACTGATGGTTTTTAAGCTGGCTTTCAAAAATATCATAAAAAACAAATTCAGGACGGCGGCGATAATAATCACCGTTGCGTTGAGCTGCGTTCTACTTTTTTTTAGTTTAATATATAATAGGCTTGCCGTAGGTCAATTTATGGAGACGCGCGTTATTGAAGCGGAGAACGCCGATTTGAGGTTGGCGTATACTGCGGGAAGCAGTTCGAGAATAATAACAGTCAACCCGCTTTCGGATTTTCAGACGGAGTTTGTATTTGTCGCAGGTGTGCTGGACCTTTACGGTTCGGCAACGCTCAATGAAGAACATATATATATAAATTTGCGAGGCGCGACCGAACAGAATATAGACAGGCTGAACGACCTCACATATGTAGCAGAGCAGGACAGAGCTATGCGAAAGCACGAGCTGGTCATCAGCCAAGAGACAGCAGAAGAGTACGGATTGAGACTCAACAGTAGTGTCAAAATTACTGTCGGCACCAAACAAAAGCTTTTTAGCGTAGGAAAAATTGCAGAGCATCACCCCTGTTTTGACACTCCGGGCGCCGTAGTTATGTATGGCATAGAGAGTTTTATTAGCGAATACTTTTGGGCGGGCGGCTTCGGAAGGGTCTATAACAAAATTTTTATAAAAACCCTAGATGGAGTCAATTTGGACGACTTAGGAAAGAGAATAACGGCAATAGAAGAATACGAGGGCTACTCGGTGGAGGAGACCGGCAAGGATGAAGCCCTGAAACGTAACGCGCAACAAATCTCTTTGCCGATAAGTATTGCCGCGGCGGGCTGTCTGTTGCTGGCGGTTTTTTTGGTATATATGATATTCAGCGCAGGCGTAAAAAAGCGCACCGAACTGATTTCTCGGCTCAAGTCTATCGGCGCGCGAAACAGCTTCATTACGGCTATCTTTATGTTGGAATGCGTAATTTACATTATTTTTGGCGCAGGTCTGGGATATTTATGCAACAACGCGCTGTTTAGTCAGTATTTACCAAAGATCATTAGCTTTGATTCTGCCGATGTATTTTATCGTAATATGATGCTAGCTTCATCAGCGGCGTCAGCAACTGTGGTCTTTGTTGTGTCGCTTTTACCGATATTAAAGACCCGCGGAGTTGCCGTAAGGACGAGCTTTGCGACTGCAAAAAATACTGTTTGGAAAAGCAACATTTATATTTTTGTGTTAGGGGTAGCTTGCCTTATTACCGCGGCTTGCCTTTGTATTCCCTATCGCTTGGACGGAGCAAGGGGAATATCCGCGTTATTGCTCGGCATTGCCGGAATACTTTTCGTTGCTCCCTATGCCGCCAGATATTTGGCTAAGGCGTTACAAAAGCTTTTTAATTGGGGTACAGCGCATCTGGCTTTAAAAAATGTTGAGAATGAAAGGGGACTGGCAAGTACGCTACGAGTGCTTGTGGCAGGAATGATACTTTGCATAACCATAAGCAGCGCCGCCAATATAACTTATAATTTGAGTATTCAGGCAGTTGATGATATCGACAGCGATATCGTGGTAGAAAACATTCGGGCGCAAACAGACAGTTCAATAAATACCGTAAAGGATATTGAGGGTATATATGACGTTTACGCCTTTTCACGAAAAAAAATTGATATAGTCTTGGACGGCAGAAAAACGTATATATATATGATAGGTATTAGTCCGGACAATCTGGATTTCATCAAAAACACCGGTAATATCAGTTCCCGCGACGAGATAAAAAATTCGCTGACAGAGAAAAAAGGTCTGATGCTGGATGTTTCTTACAGCAAGCTGTACGGTGTTGGTGTCGGCGACGAAATCGGCGTCACAATGAACGGAATAACAAAACAAATTGCTGTTACAGGTTTTTATTATTCATACTTGCATGTCGGCAGAACCGGCGTGATGAGCAATGAACTTATGTCGGAGCTTTTTGAAGTGCCGCTGTTCGATAGTCTTGTTTGTAAAACCACAAAGGATGTCGAGGAGACAGTGTCTATGATACGTACCTCTCTAGGTACGTATAATGTAATGGCGTATAATAAGAGCGCTGCTTTTGCTTTTTATATTGGTATAATTAAGACACTGGTTGACTTTAGCAATATCTTCTCATTATTTATCATATTGGTGTGCATTTTCGGTGTAATTGCTAACATATTGAACTCCCGAGAGGAAAGAAAAACTTCCTTTTATCAGCTCTATTCGATGGGTGTCAGCCGAACTCGACTTTTCTTATGTGAACTTATTGAAAGCATGACAGTCTTGCTTGTGGCGCTTGCCTTGGTGTCTGTTACGCTGATTTTGTATAACTATGCGTTGGTTAACACATTTGCTATAGGCGATTTATACGCGTACCGCGCCATAGAAATAGATATAGCTTTGAAGATGTCTGCCGTATTTGGGGGACTGTATCTGCTTCTTAGCATAAACTCTTTCTTTACCGTCGACAAAAAGAGGCTCATCGGCACACTTAAGGTATATTAACGGCGCATAATTTTGGCTTTACGGCAGAAAATATATTTATGAAACATCTACGTACAGTCCACAAAGCAAGATATATCCTGCTCGCCGCGCTTTTTATGACGATTTTGATTTTCAATACCGGTTTTTCTTATGAAAGCGGCGGGGATTTTATTAAATGGGTGGACTGTAAGGTGCCGTATGAGATTATGAAAAGAGCCTGTGAATATGACGTAAGCTTCCATAACAGTAAGGAGCAGGAGTTTGATTATATCAGGGCGATGGCATATCTCGCTACAAAAAACGGTAACAGTTTCAACGTCAAGCGGGATATCAAAAACCTTGATAATCTGGTCTACCACGTCAAAAGCGGAAAAAAGATCGACGATTTTTATGGTGATAACAAGTATTACAAATATTATGTCGAGGCGTATAACGCAATCTTTGCCCAATTTGTGGGGGAGTACCGCACCGAAAGCGGACAGATTAAGTACGGCGTAAAGAACTATCACCCCTTCGCAAGGGGGTATTGGTATTCGCACTATGACGATTTCGGCGCTTCACGCTCCTTCGGTTTCAAAAGAAAGCACCTCGGGCACGATTTGATGGGCTCTGTAGGCACTCCCATCATTGCCATAGAGGGAGGAACTGTCAGCGAGCTGGGCTGGAACAAATACGGCGGCTGGCGAATAGGCATAAGGTCTTATGACAAAAAAAGGTCTTATTATTATGCCCACCTCAGAAAGGGCAAGCCGTATATCGAGGGTTTGAAAAAGGGCGATACTATAACCGCGGGGCAGGTTATCGGTTATCTCGGAGTTACCGGCTACAGCACGAAAGAAAACGCAAATATGAAAACAAAGCCGCATTTGCATTTGGGAATGCAGCTTATATTTGACGAGTCGCAGTATCAGGGTCCCAAGGAAATATGGATAGACATGTATCAGATATGCAAGTTCTTGTCTGAGTACCGTTCGCCCGTAATAAAGGATAGCAAGGACTTCAAGAGCGTAAACCTCAAGATTAGTACGCAATAAAGGCTGAGAATACGGCGAGTAGGCGTTTTTTATTTGCTTATTGAAAAAAAGCCTTACATATGGTATCATTTGTTAAAAGGATGGTTTATCAGGGTCTTATCCGTCCAAAGCGGAATGCGCCCGATGAAGCAGAGGATGTTATGAGCGTAGTTGTGACTACAAAATACGGCAAGGTGCGCGGACTTTGCACACATAGCGGGTATGTCTGGAAGGGCATACCTTATGCCCTTACTCCTATAGGAGAAAACAGGTTCAGAGCCCCGCAAAAGCCCGAAGCTTGGCAGGGTGTTTATGACGCGCAAAACTTTCGCGCGGTGTGCCCGCAGTTTATCCAACTCGAAAAAGAGC
>JAQVME010000008.1 GCA_028703745.1 Clostridia bacterium | reverse complement strand
GCCTGTTATCAACGACATGGCTGCCGGAACGCAAGATTTCATTATATTCGTGAGAAAATTGCCCTCTACCCTCTTATTATTGGCTTGCAAAGCCAGCGCAAATGTAGGTACGCCGATAACGAAGAATTCTATTAATAGCATTCTCGTCGGAATAAACGGATATATATCCTTTTTGATAACAAAAGTTATTATAGAAAATAGTAGCGTCATAAACATAACGAAAAGATTTTTCATTATGTAAAGCGCCGAAACTTTCTCAACGTTACTTATCACCCTTCTGCCCTCGCTTACAACGTTGGGCAAAGTCTTAAAATTGCTGTCCAGCATAATAATGCGAGAAATATTTCGCGCGACCTCGTTCGCCGAAGCAAAGGATATGGAGCAATCGGCTTCCTTGAGCGCCTGAACGTCGTTGACGCCGTCGCCCACCATGCCGACTACTCTGCCTTTCTTTTGCAAATAATTGACTATCTTGCTTTTCTGTTCGGGCGCCACCCTGCCGAATATTGCCGTATCCGCCGCTATTTCCTCCAGCTCCCCGTCGGAAAGCTCGCTGCAGTTGACGTACTTTTCGGCATTCTTTACACCTGTCAGCTGCGCTATCTCGCTTACGGTAAGCGGGTTGTCGCCGGACACTATCTTTATGTCGACACCGTTTTCATAGAACCAGTTCAGCGTATCCTTTACGTCGTCGCGGAGCTTGTCCTCCAGCGAAAAGGCGTATAACGGCACCGTGTCCTTTTTGTTCATGTCGGCGAGACTGCCTTGAAACCTGCCCAGCACGAGAGAGCGGCGGCAGATTTTGCAGCTTGTTTCGACAAAATCGTTCAGGCTGTCGCTGTCTTCGACTACAAAGTCCGGAGCTCCTAGACAATAGACCACGTTGTTTTCAAGCTCCACCGCGCTCATCTTCCTTCCGGAAGAAAAAGGCATAACGTCTACAACCTTGAGAATTTCGCCGCTGGCGTATTTTTCTCTCAGCGCAATAGCCGTGGGATTTCTGTCGTGAGTTGAGTCAACAATGGTGGTAATTATGCTGTTTAGATTTAACTTTTCATCGCTGAGCGCCATTTCTCCTACGACATTGAGCTTGCCGTCCGTAATAGTGCCCGTCTTGTCAAGTAGCAGCGTATCGACCATTGCCAGCATCTCTACGCTGTACAAATCCTGCGCAAGCGTGTTCTTCTTGGATAACTTCAATACGCTGGATGCCAGCGCCGTGCTTGTCAAAAGAAACATGCCTATGGGCAGCATGCCCAGTATGGCTCCCGCGACCTGCATTACCGTAGCCGTAAGGCTGGCATGCGCCACAACCCTGGTCGAGATATAAAGAAGCAGCGCAAGGGGCAACAGCGCGAAGGTTGTGCCCTTAATGATTCTATCCAGTACGCGGAAGATGTTCGAGCGGGGCTTTGCCACCCTGCGCGCAATTTTCGCTACATTTTCGATATAACAGTCCTTGCCCACTCTATCGGCGCGTACAAGAGCCTTGCCCGCGACTATGTAGCTTCCTGCAAGCACGGGCTTGTTGGTATTCTTTTTGACAACCTCGGATTCGCCCGTAAGTATGGATTCGTCAAGCTCAATAATGCCGTCCACGATTATGCCGTCAACCGGCACCTGCAATCCGGCGCTCAAATAAAACAGGTCGTCCAGCACTATTTCTTTAGTGCTAATCGTCTTTACGGCGCCTCCGCGAAGTACTTCGCAGGTGCTGTCCACGACAAGAGAAAGCTTCTCCACCGTCCATTTTGCCTTGACTTCTTGATAAATTCCGATAGCTATATTCAGCACGATAATGCAAGAAGAGACCGTCTGATTGGGCTGTCCCACGGCAATGAGTATTATTACGAGAATAAGCGTAATTGTATTGCAAAAGTTAAAGACATTTTCAAAGATTATGCGGCTGTACGATTTACTCCTGTTTATGGGCTTATGGTTCGTCAGGTTGTCCTCGATACGCTCAAGGACTATTTCGTCGGTAAGTCCGGTCGCAGTATCGGGGTTGTATCTTTCGGCCTTCTTTAGTTTGAAGCTGTCTCTTTTCGATTTGGCTCTTGCTTTAGTAATTTTTTTGTGTTCTGTATTTGTCATTATTCAATCCTATAAATCAAAATGTACACGTTATTATAGCATAGTAAAATATTCGGCGCAACAAAAAGCGTTTATTTGCGCTGCGCCATGCGGCGCGCGGCATAGACCTTGTATGCGGCAAAGCTCCCCGCCTCAGCGAATGTCAGCAGCGTCACCTTCTCCGCCTTTGCTTCCAAAAGCAGTCTTGAACACTCAGATGCCGTGGCGCCCGTGGTTACAACATCGTCGAGAAGTAGCGCCCTTTTGCCGCGGACGCCTGCGCTTTGCCACGGCTCGAACTGTCCTTTTATGTTGCCGTACCTGTCCGTACTTTGCGTCTGATCCTCGCCTTGCTTGACTCGTCTCAGCGCTTCTATGACGGGAAGACCGCACCGCTTTGCGAAGCTGTCTGCAATTATCTTCATATGGTCATAGCCCCTTACGGCAATCTTTTTTGCCGAGGACGGCACATAAACGACACAGTCGGCGCGAAGGTTTTTTTCTTCGTACACCGAAGACATCAGCCTCGCCATATAATCTCCCAAATACGGTCTGTTGCCGTCCTTGAAGCCTACGATGAGCTTTTTTGCTGCGCCGCTATAGCTGAACACGGTATAAAAATTTGCGAAATATAAGCTCTCGTTGTCTATCTCGTCGACCTTCCACGATATATTTTCCAGATCCTTTTCACAACCCTCACAGATACAATACTTTCTTTCGGCGTCAGTCGCCAACTCGCCGTTGCAGCATATACAGGTTATATCCGGAGGAAAAAACGCTTTTACCAAACCGCCGGTCAGCTTCGAAAGGTTCATTATACCCCCCACAGCTTCTGGAATTTTGCGCGGTTCTTAATCAAAAAATCTCTGAGCATGGAGAACCGCCGCGTTATATAATTATTTTTGACCATTTTTTCGATATTTTCTTCGTCCCCGACAATAACCGCCATTTTTTTGGCGCGCGTTACCGCGGTATATAGCAGGTTCTTTGTCAATATGGCATAGCTTCCGCCCGTCACCGCAATAATAACAACGGGGAACTCCGAACCCTGAGATTTATGCACGCTTATGCAGTACGCCGTCATCAACTCCTCAAGGTCGCCCGCCTGATAAGTAACCAATTTGCCGTCCTCGAACTCGACAATCAGCGAGCCGTTGCTTATATCAATGATATAGCCTATATCTCCGTTGAATACGCCTGTGCCGTTTTCACGGAAAATGTCATTTTTTAGCCATTCTATGGTGTAATTGTTGACAGTCTGCATGACCTTGTCTCCAACTCTGAAAATACGGTTTTTATAAACAACCTGTTTGCCCTCGGGATTTAGTACCTGTTGCAGTCTTTCGTTGAGCGCCTCAACGCCGGCTATGCCTTTCTTCATCGGAGATAACACCTGAATATCTCTCGGGCTTATATCAAGAAATTCCGGAATACGCTTCGAAGCCATGGAAATGATGCTGTCCTTTATGTCGGAAGGCTGACTCTTGTAATCGATAAAAAAATCTTTTGAGTTCTTGGTTACGGGCATCTGCGAATTGTTTATTCTGTGCGCGTTGACAACTATCATGCTCTCCTTTGCTTGTCGGTAAATCTCGTCGAGATAAACCGTGGTGAAAAGTTCGCTTGCTATCATGTCCGCAAGAATGTTGCCGCACGCCACCGACGGCAACTGGTCTTTGTCTCCCACCAGCACCAGCCGCGCTCCGTCCGGCACTGCCTTGAGCAGCGCGTTAAAAATATATATGTCCGCCATACTTATCTCGTCTACGATTATGACGTCGCAGTCGAGAGTGTCCAGCTCGTTTATGTCAAAATTCTTGGTGTTGATGCCCAGCAGTCTGTGCAACGTCTTTGCCTCGGCGCCCGTTGCCTCGCTCATACGTTTCGCCGCCCGACCCGTGGGCGCAGACAGCGCAACCTCGAAGCCTCTTTGCCCCAGAATAGACGTTATACATTTTATGATGGTCGTCTTTCCCGTGCCCGGACCGCCGGTTATTATGACCACGCCGTCGTTTATGGCGCTCTTTATTGCCAGTCGCTGTTGCACATCCAGCACTATGTCGTTTGTTTGCTCATAGTTACGCAGCTCGGTGTCCAAATCCAGGTCAAGGCTGTCGGAATTGCGGAGATTTATGAGTTTGGCGGCTATGCTGTTTTCGGTGAGGTAATTCAGAGAAAGGCAGTAGCCCTGTTCTCCGTCAATCAGCACTTCCCTGAGTCCATTTCTATCCTCGTCAAGCACCTCGGCGATACGCGGCTCGTCATCAACATCCGTCAGCCTGACGGTCTCTTTTATGAGCAGCTCGCGGGGGAGATAGGTATGTCCGTTCTTGCCCGATGCCTCTTGAAGAATGTAATAAATTGCCGCTTTAAGCCGAAACTTGCTGTCACGGTCGACGCCCAGCTTTTCGGCAAGTCTGTCCGCCGTCAAAAATCCCACGCCCTCTATGTCCTCAACAAGCTTGTACGGGTTGCTTTGGACGACTATCGCGGTATCCTCTTCGTAATGCTTGTATATCTTTAGCGCCAGCGCCGTAGTAATGCCGTATTTTTGCAGAAACAGCACGGTGTCCTTTATGCGGCTGTTCTCAATATAGCATTTTGAGATTTCTTGGGCTCTTTTGGGTCCGATGCCGCTGATTTGAGCCAGCATATGCGGATACTTTTCTATGATATCCAGCGTTTCTGCGCCGAATTTTTTGACTATGGTTTCGGCGGTGATTTCGCCCACGCCGCGGAACAAGCCGCTTGAAAGGTATTTCTTAATGCTGTCTGCGTCGTTGGGCTTTGAGAAGTCGACGTTCGAGACTACGAACTGCTCGCCGAATTTTGCGTTGAACTTGTTTTCTCCCGTCAGTTCGAGACGTTCGCCCTGGCTAATAAACGGAAAAACGCCGACTGCCACCACAAGAGTGCCGTCGGCGTCAAAATTCATTACGGTATAGCCGTTTTCTTCGTTTCTAAAAATTATTTCGTCTACTGTGCCTCGTATAACCATTATGACAGACAGGCTTTGAGCGCTTCAACCTTATCGGTCTGTTCCCAACTGAAACAGCACCTGCCGAAATGCCCGTAGCTTGCCGTCTTGAAATATTGCGGCTGTCTGAGGTTCAGATTTTCGATAATAGCCTGCGGGCGGAAATCAAACACCTTCTTAATGGCTGCAACCAGCTTGTTCTCGTCGACAGTCGCCGTGCCGAAAGTCTTTATGTCTATGGACACGGGATTGGCTTTGCCTATAGCGTAAGCCACACATATTTCGCACTTGCTTGCCAGCCCTGCCGCTACGACATTCTTGGCTACATACCTTGCATAATATGCCGCGCTTCTGTCCACCTTCGTGGCGTCCTTGCCCGAAAAGGCACCTCCGCCGTGGGGAACATAGCCGCCGTAAGTATCCACAATTATTTTCCGACCGGTCAAGCCGCTGTCGGCGTTTGGTCCGCCCTTGACGAATCTGCCCGTGGGGTTGATATATATCTTAGTATCCTTGTCCAGCATACCCGACGGAATAACCTCTTTTACAACCAATTCGGTCATTTCTTCACGGAGCGTCTTGATATCAACGCTTTCGCTATGTTGAGTAGAGAGCACCACCGCCTCAACTCTGACAGGCTTTCCCTCGTCGTATTCTACGGTAACTTGAGCCTTGCCGTCGGGGCGCAGATAGTCTACAAGCCGTTGCTTCCTGACGTCTGTGACACGTTGGCAGAGCTTGTGCGCCAGCATCAAAGCCAGCGGCATATACTCCTCGGTCTCGTCCGTAGCGTAGCCGAACATCATGCCTTGGTCTCCCGCGCCTATGTTGTCCAGCCTGTCGCCGCACTCGTCCTTGCATTCCAGACTTTCGTTAACGCCCAGCGCTATATCGGCAGACTGTTCGTTTATGGCGGTGAGAATGGCGCAAGTGTTGTAGTCAAATCCCAGTTCAGAGGAGTCATAGCCTATTTTTTTTATGGTTTCTCTGGCGATACCGGCGATGTCGACGTAAGCGTTGGTTGTTATTTCACCCATGACAAGTACAAGTCCCGTCGTCGTGCAAGTTTCGCACGCAACTCTTGCATTGCTGTCCTGTTCAAGGATTGAGTCCAAAATAGCGTCGCTAATCTGGTCGCATATTTTGTCCGGATGTCCTTCTGTTACGCTTTCTGAAGTAAAAAGCCTTTTCATCCTTTCTCCTTTTATTCTAAGTCCTCTGCCTTGTCATAATCCATTTCTTCGTGCTCCAGCATGGTTTCCCTCTGCGGGATTTTTTCGCCGGCAAATTCAAGAGTGACGTTCCTGTACTGCTTCATGCCGGTACCGGCGGGAATAAGCTTGCCGATAATGACGTTTTCTTTGAGTCCCAACAGGTGGTCGACCTTGTTCTTTATGGCGGCGTCTGTAAGCACTCTTGCCGTCTCTTGGAAGGAAGCCGCCGAAAGGAAGGATTCCGTAGCCAAAGCGGCTTTTGATATACCGAGCAACACGCGCGCTGCCGTGGCAGGCATACCGCCGGCCTCGAGCACCTTTTCGTTGGCTTGCTCCAGCCTGTTCCTATCAATCAATTCGTTCATAAGCAGTTCAGTATCGTGCGGATTGCTGACCTTTACCTTTCTGAGCATCTGACGCACAATAACCTCTATGTGCTTGTCATTTATATGAACGCCGTTGGATCTGTACGCTGACTGCACTTCTCTTATCATTGACTCCTGTACGCCTACCGCGCCTTTTGTTCTCAATATATCCTGCGGATTAACCGAGCCTAAGAACAACGGATCGCCGGCTTCAATAATATCCCCGCTCTTCACGGTAAGCTTGACGCCGAAAGGAATCTTGTATTCGAACATATTGTCGCCGTTTTTGACGCTGAGTAGCCTTTGTCCTTTCTCCTCGCGCACATTTACTTCGCCTTTTATGTCGGCAACGATGGCTTCGCCCTTGGGCTTTCTGGCTTCAAATAGCTCCACAACTCTGGGAAGACCTTGAGTGATGTCCGCGACTGATGCGACGCCGCCCGTATGGAAGGTTCTCATTGTGAGCTGTGTGCCGGGCTCGCCGATTGATTGCGCAGCTATTATGCCCACTGCCTCGCCGAGCTTGACAATGTTGCCCGACGACATATTTGCGCCGTAACACTTCGCGCATATGCCGACTTTGGTTTTGCAGGAAAGCACGTTCCTGATTCTGATTTCTTTTATGGCAGCTTTCTCAATAGCGTTTGCCTGGTCCTCGGTAATAAGCGAGTCAGCGGCAACGATGACTTCTCCGGTTTCCGGGTGTTTTACGGCGTCAACAGTGTATCTGCCGATAAGCCTTTCCTTCAGCTCCTCTACAAGTCTGCCGTTGACGTCATAAAGATTCTTGATGATGAAACCCTTTTTGTCGCCGCAGTCTTCTTCGCGCACAATTACGTCCTGCGCTACGTCGACAAGCCTTCTGGTAAGATAACCTGAGTCAGCAGTTTTTAGCGCCGTATCGGCTCCGCCCTTTCTTGCGCCGTGAGAGGAAATAAAGTATTCAAGCACCGACAAACCTTCACGGAAGGAGGATTTTACGGGGATTTCGATAACCTTACCGGTAGGATCGTTCATAAGTCCGCGCATACCTGACAACTGTTTTATCTGTTGCATGCTGCCACGGGCGCCGGAGTTTGCCATCATCCAGATGGGGTTCATCTTGTCGAAATTCTTGAAGTTGGCTTCGAGGTCTCTTTCAACATCGTCTGTCGCTTTCTTCCAGATTTCTACGACTTCGGCGTATCTCTCTTCTTCGGTGATAAGTCCTCTCTTGAAGTTCTTTTCTATGCCCAGCACGTCCTCCTCTGCTTTTTTGAGGATTTCTTTCTTTGAGCCGGGAATCTGCATATCAAATATGCTGGTAGTAATGGCTCCTATGGTTGAATATTTGAAGCCCAGTGTCTTTATCTTGTCCAGCACAATACTGACTTCGGTAGCGCCCTTGAGCTTGAAGCAGTTTTCGACGATCTGGGACAACTGTTTCTTGCTGATAAGGAAGTCTATCTCGTAATCCATCATCTGGTCGGGGGTGTCTCTAGGAACAAAACCCAGATCCTGAGGAATGGCTTCGTTGAAGATTATTTTGCCGGCAGTAATCTCGACAATCTTTTGATAAGGCTTGCCGTCTATTTCTTTTTTTACGCGAACCTTTATTCTTGCCTGAAGCTCGATGTCGCCTACTTGGTACGCCATTTTTGCCTCGTCGGGACTCATAAACCATCTGCCCTCGCCTTTCGCGCCGGGTTTGTCCTGCGTAAGGTAATAAGCGCCGATAATCATATCCTGCGTCGGGCTGACTATGGGTTTTCCGTCGGAAAGCCGCAGAATGTTGTTGCTGGAGAGCATGAGTATTCTCGCTTCGGTCTGCGCCTCGATTGATAGGGGCACGTGTACCGCCATCTGGTCTCCGTCAAAGTCGGCGTTGAACGCCGGGCAAACCAACGGATGCAGTTTTATCGCTCTGCCCTCAACCAGCACGGGCTCGAAGGCCTGAATGCCCAGTCTATGCAGCGTGGGCGCTCTGTTCAGCATTACGGGATGGTCTTTTATGACCTCCTCAAGGATATCCCATACCTGAGGCTTCTGTCTCTCTACGGCTCTCTTCGCGCTCTTAATGTTGTGCGAGATGCCCAGATCTACAAGCTTTCTGAATACGAACGGCTTGAAGAGTTCCAGCGCCATTTCCTTCGGAAGTCCGCATTGGAAAATCTTGAGCTCGGGTCCTACCACGATAACCGAACGTCCGGAGTAGTCGACACGTTTTCCCAATAGGTTCTGCCTGAAACGGCCTTGCTTACCCCGCAACATATCCGAAAGGGATTTGAGGTTTCTATTGCCGGGACCTGTGACGGCTTTGCCGTGTCTGCCATTGTCTATCAAGGCATCCACAGCCTCCTGCAGCATCCTCTTTTCGTTTCTGATAACGATATCGGGCGCGCCGGATTCTATCATCTTCTTTAGGCGGTTGTTCCTGTTTATGACCCTTCTGTAAAGGTCGTTGAGGTCGCTGGTGGCGAACCTGCCTCCGTCAAGCTGTACCATGGGGCGAAGCTCGGGAGGAATGACAGGAAGCACGTCCATAATCATCCATTCGGGTTTGTTACCGCTCTTGCGGAAAGCCTCGATGATTTCCATCCTTTTGGCGGCTCTAATCTTCTTCAGCCCCTGCGAGGAGGCTATGATTTCTTTCATTTCTTCGGCTTCAGCGTCAAGATCAAGGTCGCGAAGCAACTTTTTTAACACTTCCGCGCCCATGCCCGCTACGAAACCGTCAGCGCCGTATTTCTCGAGCGCCTCTCTGTATTCCTCGTCTTTTATGACCTGTTTCTTGAAGAATTCGCTCTTCTTAGGGTCGAGTACCACGAAGGAGGCAAAATATATCACCTGCTCGACATGCTTGGGACTCATGTTCAGTATAGTGCTTATTCTCGACGGCACTCCGCGGAAATACCAAATATGGGAAACGGGAGCGGCAAGCTCAATATGTCCCATACGGTCTCTTCTAACCTTGGACTTCGTGACTTCTACGCCGCATTTGTCGCATATAACGCCCTTGTATCTTATCCTTTTGTACTTTCCGCAGTGGCACTCATAGTCGCGTGTCGGCCCGAATATTTTTTCGCAGAACAGTCCGTCTCTTTCGGGTTTTTGCGTTCTGTAATTTATGGTTTCGGGCTTTGTTACTTCGCCGTGAGACCACTCTCTGATTTTCTCCGGGGAAGCAATGCCTATTTGTATTGAATCAAAATTATTGTTTTCCAACATTTGTCACCTCTATATCTGGTCGTCGTCGTCAAATTCGCCTTGCAGTATCGCTTCGGCATCGTCAAAATTAAAGATATCGTTGGCATCCTCAAGTCCCGCGGGCTTTGCGCTTTCGGGTTTTGTCTCTTGGATGGCGTCGTCAAGGTCGAAAAGATTGGCGAAACTGGTCTCCTCCAATCCGACACGATCCTCAATAAGATCGTCGTCGTCCTCGAAAAGCGAATCCTTCTCTTTGCCGAACATTCTGCCGAAATCAAGGTTATCGAGTGAAAGCTCCTTCTCGGGGTCTCTCGTCGAATGAGCCTGCTCATAATCCCTCTCGTCGTCAAACACGTCCGGAAGCTTAATTTCTTCTTCTCCGTCTGTGAGCAGCCTGACATCAAGACCTAGGCTCTGCATTTCTTTCATGAGAACCTTGAAGGACTCGGGTATGCCCGGCTCTGTAGTGAGCGCGGATTTTATTATTGAATCAAACACCTTCTGCCTGCCCATGACGTCATCGGACTTGACGGTAAGGATTTCTTGCAGAATATTCGCCGCGCCGTAAGCATAAAGCGCCCAGACTTCCATTTCGCCGAAGCGCTGTCCGCCGAATTGCGCCTTGCCGCCTAGAGGCTGCTGCGTTACGAGCGAGTACGGACCTACGCTTCTCGCGTGGATCTTGTCGTCAACAAGGTGAACGAGTTTTAGCATATACATATAGCCTACGGTAACCCTGTTTTCGAACGGCTCGCCCGTTCTGCCGTCATAAAGCTGAACCTTGCCGTCTAAAGGCAAATTGTTCTGCTCAAACATATCTTTTATGTCGTTCTCGGAAGCGCCGTCAAAAACGGGGGTAGCAATCTTGATGCCGATAAGCTTTGCAACCAATCCAAGATGCACCTCAAGCACCTGCCCTATATTCATACGGGAAGGAACACCGAGGGGGTTGAGAACTATTTGGAGCGGTGTGCCGTCGGCAAGGAAAGGCATATCCTCTCTGGGTAGTACTCTGGAAATAACACCCTTGTTGCCGTGGCGTCCCGCCATTTTGTCGCCGACAGAAATTTTTCTCTTCTGCGCGATATATACTCTCACAAGTTTGTTTACGCCGGGTTCGAGCTCGTCTTTATTTTCGCGGGTGAAGACCTTGACGTCTACTACCGTGCCGCCCTCGCCGTGAGGTACCTTCAACGAAACGTCTCTGACTTCTCTCGCCTTTTCGCCGAAAATCGCCCTGAGCAGTCTTTCTTCGGGGGTAAGCTCGGTTTCGCCCTTGGGGGTAACCTTGCCCACAAGATAGTCGCCCGAACGCACCTCTGCGCCGACCATTACTATGCCTTCCTCGTCAAGGTACTTCAGCAAGTCCTCGCTAACGTTGGGGATATCTCTGGTAATCTGTTCCTCGCCCAGCTTTGTGTCGCGGGATTCAAGCTCGTACTCCTCGATATGAATGGAAGTAAATACATCTTTCTTTACGAGTTCCTCACTAATCAATATAGCGTCCTCATAGTTGTAACCCTCCCAGGTCATAAATCCTATGAGAATGTTGCGTCCCAGCGCCAGCTCACCGTTTTCGATTGAAGGACCGTCGGCAATGATGTCGCCTTTGTTTATTTTGTCGCCCTTGTTTACGATGGGCTTCTGATTGATACAGGTGCCTTGATTGGAGCGCACAAACTTCTGAATTGAATAATAATCCAGCTCACCGTTGTCGTCTCTCTTTATGACGATTTCGTCGGCAACTACCCTGGCGATAGTGCCGCTATTCTTAGCTAGCACGCAAACACCGGAATCGTAAGCCACTTTGTGCTCCATACCCGTTCCGATAATCGGAGCTTCCGGGCAGAGAAGAGGCACTGCCTGCCGTTGCATGTTCGAGCCCATCAGCGCGCGGTTGGCGTCGTCGTTTTCAAGGAAGGGGATAAGGCTGGTCGCCACGGAAACAAGCTGTTTCGGGTCAACGTCCATATAGTCGACCTTTGCGGCGGCATACTCTTTTATGAAGTCGCGGTAACGGCAAGTAACTCTGTCGTTAACAAATTTGCCTTCCTCGTTCAACGGCTCGTTTGCCTGCGCAATGATATATTTGTCTTCCTCGTCCGCCGTAAGGTACTCTACCTTCTCGGTCACTATGCCAAGCTTCTTATTAACAAGACGGTAGGGAGCCTCTATGAAGCCGTACTCGTTGATTTTTGCGTACGTGCTCAGCGAGGTGATAAGACCGATGTTCTGTCCTTCCGGAGTCTCTATGGGGCACATTCTGCCGTAATGCGAGTGGTGAACGTCACGAACCTCAAAGCCGGCTCTTTCTCTGTTCAGACCGCCGGGCCCGAGGGCTGAAAGCTTCCTTTTGTGGGTCAGCTCTGCTATTGGGTTGGGCTGGTCCATAAACTGCGAAAGCTGAGAGCTTCCGAAGAATTCTCTAATTGCGCTGGAAACAGGACGGATGTTTATGAGCGACTGAGGAGTAATTTCGGTGGGCTCCTGAGCTATGCTCATTCTTTCCCTGACGACTCTCTCAAGTCTGGCAATACCAATTCTGAACTGATTCTGCAACAGCTCTCCCACCGAACGCACCCTTCTGTTCGAGAGGTGATCGATATTGTCCACAGGATTAAAGCCGAATTTCATTCCGAGATTGTAGGATACAGAAGCTACGATATCGTCGACGGAAATATGCTTCAAAACCAGATTGTCCACATTTTCTTTTATGGCGGTTTTCATGGCTTCCGTATCTCCGCCATAGGTCTCAAGAAGAGGTAATAGCGCGGGATAATATACGTTCTCGAGTATTCCGAGTTCCTTGGGGTTGCAGTCAACGTATTTTGCAAGATCAACGGTGTTGTTGCCGATGACTTTGTATTCCTTCTCGTCGGGAGTGACGATGTATACGACATTTATGCCGCTGTCTTGGATTTCTTTGGCCTTTTCCTTGGAGACCTCCTCACCTTTTTCGGCGAGGATTTCGCCGTCGGCAATAACGTCTCTTGAGAGTATCTGTTTCTCTATCCTTTCGGCAAGCGAAAGTTTTTTGTTGAATTTGTATCTGCCGACTCTGGAGAGGTCGTACCTTCTCGAGTCGAAGAAGATGTTGCTCAGCAGCACGTCCACACCGTTGGAGGTGGGCACCTCGCCCGGCTTGAGCTTTCTGTAGACTTCTATCTTCGCCGCTTCAGTGGAGATTATGTCGCCGTCCTTTTGGGCGGTGGTTACTATCATCTCATCATTATCAAAAAGAGCAAATAAATCATCGTTGGTGCCGTAGCCGAGCGCTCTCAAGAGTATGGTAGAGGTTATTTTGCGGTTTCTGTCGACTCTAACGGACAGCACATTGTTGGCATCCTGCTCGAATTCCAGCCATGCGCCTCTGTTCGGTATAACAGTAGTGTCGTATCTCATTACTCCATTCTTGTCCCCCGCGCCCTTCGTATAAACGCCGGGGCTTCTGACAAGCTGGGAAACGACGACTCTTTCGGCTCCGTTGATAATAAAAGTGCCTTTCTCCGTCATTTTGGGGAAATCCCCCATGAAAACGTTTTGCTCCTTCATCTCTCCGGTCTCTTTTATCGTCAATCTTACTTTTACTTTTAAGGGCGACGTGAAGGTGATATCCCTATCCTTACATTCTTTCACTGAGTACTTACAGTTCCCTTCAAGAGAATGTTCGAGGAATTCAAGCTCCATCTTGCCGCTGTAGTCGGCTATGGGAGAGAAATCGTCAAAAACTTCTCTTATTCCTTCATTAACAAACTTTTCGTAGGAATTTTTCTGGACTTCAATAAGATACGGCATATCGAGAATGGGTTTAATTTGGCTGAAACTCCATCTGTCGGTATTGCCGCACTTAATCTTGTGAATTTTTTGAGACATGCGTTTGCTCCTTTTGAAATATAATCTGAATAAAAATTGCTTGGATACGTTTCGTCGCCTTATAGACGGCAATAATCCCCTACCCCGAGAACTTTTGCATTTTCGGGTTAAGGAAAAAGTATCGTATAAGTAGACATTATAGCATTATAATACACCAAGTCAACTAAGTCAAATGAAAAATACCTTTTTCTGTTAAAATACTTAAATTAGATTATTGACAAAACACTGACGGGTTAAAACATAATTTTTTTTCGACGAAAAACGCCCATCTTTTGGCTTTTTTAGTAGAAATACTTGCGGGGTTATGATAAACTAAATTTATGAGACTAGATAAATTTTTAAAGGTGGCAAGAATAATAAAAAGGCGTACGGTAGCAAACGAGGCATGCTCGGGTGACCGGGTGACCGTGAACGGCAAGGACGCCAAGCCTTCAAAGGAAGTAAAGCCCGGGGACATCGTTTCCGTGCGTTTCGGCGACAAAACGTATACCTTTAGGATACTGAACGTACCCGGAGGCAACGTGCCAAAGAACGAGTCTTCGCAGCTATTCGAGCTGATTGGAGACGGAAATGACCGTTGACGCCGTAATCGTAGCCGCAGGGCAGAGCCGCCGCATGAGCGCCAACAAGCTGCTTTATGAGTTGGGCGCATCTCCGCTGATAGTCAGGACCGCTCTGACCTTTCTTTCCGTTAAGGAAATAGACAGAATAATAATCGTCACAAGCGACGAAAACATTATTGCGCAGCTTTCATTCGACGAAAAATTCGTATTCGTTGCCGGCGGAGCCACGCGCACGCTGTCGGTTGCCGCGGCTCTCAATATTTCCGTCGCAGACATTGTGCTGGTGCACGACGGCGCGCGGCCTTTTGTCAGCGCCTCACTTATACGTAAAGTAATAGAAAGCACGGTGAAATACGGTTCGGCGGTACCTATTCTTCCGCTGTCCGACAGCATACGAAAGAAAGAATCAGACACGCTGACAAACTTTCCCGACAGGGAGAACTTTTGTCTGGCGCAGACCCCTCAGGGCTTTGACGGCGAGAAGTTGCGGCGCGCCTACGCCGACATCGGCAAAGAAAGCTTTACCGACGACAGCCAGCTGTTCGCAAAATTCTTCACGGTTCACACTATCGAGGGCGAGGAAAGCAACAAAAAAATAACTTTTGACAACGATTTGCTGGGCATAAACGCCCGAGTAGGCAACGGCTTCGACCTCCACCGTCTTGAAGAGGGCTTGCCTCTGACGCTGGGCGGCGTCGTCATTCCTTTCGACAAAGGTCTTGTCGCGCATTCCGACGGTGACGCGCTTGTGCATTCAATAATGGACGCCCTGCTCTCCGCCGCCGGCGAAAGAGACATAGGTTGCCAATTCCCCGACACAGACAAACAGTACAAGGGCATTTCTTCGCTTATTTTGTTAGGCAAGGTTGCCGAGATTCTGGCACAGAAAAATATAAAAATCAACAACATAAGCAGCGTCATACTCGCCGAAAAGCCAAAACTTGCGGGATATATCCCCGGGATGGCAGACAATATCGCGAACGCGCTAAAAATAAAAAGCTCCTCCGTTTCCATAAGCGCCACGACGACTGAGCGTACGGGCATTATCGGAAAAGGTGAAGCCATTGCCGCCTATACCGTTTGCAGCTGCTGCTGATTATCTCCTTCTTCTCAAAAATATCCCCATAAATCTTATGAGATAGAGCAAAGACACCGCGAAGGAAGCCACATAGGTTTTCGCCGCGGCGGAAAGCACGGCGTCAGCCATGTCTATTTCGTCGCGTTGCAGAATGCCTGTCTCATAAAGCATCTTCTTTGCTCTTCGGCTTGCGTTGAATTCCACAGGTAGAGTGACAAGCATAAACAGCGTTGTTAAGGCATAGAACGCAATACCCACATAAACCAGATATATGCCCGCCAGCGTAGAAACACCCAGCACTGCTCCGACAATAATTAGGGGTATGGCAAGTCTGGAGCCGACGTTTGCAAAAGGCACAATAGCCGTCCTTATCTTCAACGGAGCATAGCCCGTGCTGTGCTGCACTGCGTGTCCGGTTTCGTGCGCGGCAACGCCTATCGCCGCAACAGAGGACGAAGTATACACGCTGTCCGACAAGTATACAGTCTTGTCCTTGGGGTTATAATGGTCGGTCAGGTTGCCGTTCACTCTTTCGACGGAGACATCGTTGATACCGGCTCGCTCCAGCATACTCTGCGCCACCTCGGCTGCCGTCAAACCTGAATGCGAAAAAACACCTGCAAAATCCCTGAAGGTTTTATTGACCTTATAGCTCACATAAAATGAGTAAATTATCATAGGCAACAGCAAGGCTGAAGCTATATAATAAACTATATCAAACGTTTGTAACATTTTGTCCTTGTATCAGTAGTATATGCAACTTAGCGCTATTTTATCGGAGCGCCGCGTCCGCGCAATAAGAAAATTATTGCTCTTTTACGACGTTGATTTTCATCTTGACGGTGGTCTCTTTGTAGAGCCATACCTCGACGATGTGCTCTCCCAACTGTTTTATGGGCTCGGGTATTGTGATTTTTCTCTTATCAATCTCAATGCCCTGCTTTGCCAGACCTTTGGCTATGTCCTGCGCGGTGACGCTGCCGTACATCTTGCCCTCGCCGCATTTTACGGCGACCTCGACGGTCTTCGTGCTTATGGTCTGCTTGAGCTCCAATGCCTGCTGTCTTTCCTTTTCTTTCTGCCTTTTTTCCTTCTCCACGCGCTGTTCGTGCTCGTTGATTATGCTCCTCGTAGCTTCGCTAGCCAGCTTTTTGGGGATGAGGAAATTCTTGGCGTAGCCGTCGTTGACCTCTACTATGTCGCCTGCCGCTCCGAGGCTCTTGAAATCCTGTAATAAAACTATCTTCATATCCGCACACTCCTTTTTTTACGATTTTATCATAACCCATTATCAGACGAAAGTCAATTTATGAATTGAATAAAAAGGTTTTGCCATACTAACAACACAAAAGGAGAAAACATCTATGCTGCAATTAAAATGTACTACCAGCAACTGCCAACATAATCTGAAATGTCATTGCAACGCAGGCATAATCCTTGTAAATGAAAG
>JAQVME010000165.1 GCA_028703745.1 Clostridia bacterium | reverse complement strand
GCCGTTCGGAAGGTCCGTGGGGAAAGACAAATGGTCATAGAGACCGCCAGAAACGAAGCGGAGGACAGCTACAACGAAATAATTGTCCTAGGCAAAAAACATGCAGAAAAGATTCTTCGGCAGACGGCTACAACCGAAGCCGTAAGCAGAATAAAGGATAAGGTACTCAACCGCTATGGCAATAGTTGAAATGAGCAAGATGAGCCTAGTCGCGCACAATAGCGAGCGCGGCAAGCTCCTCAGAGCCCTGATAAAAACAGGCTGCGTCGAAACCGTAAAAACTCTTGAACTGGAGGATACGGTTTACCGAGCAGAAAACGAACGCCGGGAACAGGCGGACTCAAAGCTGCTGAAAATCAGCTTTGCTTTGTCATTTCTCAAAGAAATGGTCAACGAAGTAAAAAGAACCGACAAAAAAGTCTCAATAAACTTAAAGAAAGAAAACGAACTCATAAACCTCGAAGGCTACGAAGACACGGCAAAAGAGGAATATGAATTATTTAATACCATAAACGCGCTCGAAGGCATCAACTCGTCGCTTGTCGACTTGAAGAGCCGCCGCCAAAGGCTGTTTGCCCAGAAAGAACAGATTGAGGTATACGCGCCGTTGGAACTCAAGTTTTCCGACATAAAGGATACCGCAAATACGGTTATGCTGGCTGGCACGCTTCCCCCGCAAAAAGCAGAACAATTCGAGATAGACCGCAGTCAGGACGCCTTGATTAAAATATATGCCGGCGACAAGCTCAGCCTTGCTGTGGTTATTTGCCACAAGGAGCAGGCTGAAGCCATAAGATCGGCGCTTGCTACTGCCGACTTTGTTAAGTGTCCTTTCACTTTTGACATGACCCCTGCGCAAAAGCTTGCCGAGCTTGACGGAGAGCTTCAAGGTACCGAAAGCCAAAGGACAGTTCTTGTAAAACAAGCGCTGGAATACCTGAAATATGTCAGGGATTTCAAAATTCTTTACGATTTTTATTATCTTGAGCAAAAGAAGATTGACGTTATCAGCCAGTGTTCAAGCTCAAAAAAGGCATTCGTTCTGGAAGCGTGGATACCTACCGACAGGAAGAAAGAAATAGAAGAAACCATACGGCAAAAATCCGAATATGCCGAAGCGGTTTTTCGCGCGCCTTATGAGAATGAGGTGCCGCCCACTTTGACAAGGAACAACGCCTTCGGCGATACTGCATCGGACGTAACGAATATGTTCGGCACGCCCAGTCACAAAGAAATAGACCCGAATTTCTTTGTAGCGGTATTCTTCTTCATAATTTTCGGCTTTATGTTTTCCGACGCCGGCTACGGCATAATACTCGCCGTAAGTTGCTTCGCGTATTATTTTATTAAGAAGCCCGTCAAAAAATCCGGCAGAATGATACTGCTTTTCGGTTTGGGCGGAGTATCGACGGTAATTTGGGGCGCAATTTTCGGAGGCTGGTTCGGCATGACGTTCCCGAAAGAACCGCTGATTAATCCTCTCGACTCGACAGGTTCACTTATTATGTTCGGCATGGCGCTTGGAATAGGCGCTTTGCAGATGGCTACGGGTTTTGCCATAAACGGCATAAACAAAATCCGCTCAAAACAGGTGCTGGACGGCATTTTCGGACAGTTCAGCTGGGTGGCTATATTCGCCGGACTGGGACTTGTCGCGGCGGGCATGCTTTCGGGCATCAAGGGTATAAACACCGCAGGCGTCATAATAGCTTTGACGGGCGCGGCTATGCTGATTGTCAGCGGCGCAATAGGCAAGAAGAACCCCATAAAAATGGTGGGCGGCGCGCTGGGAAAGGTATACGGCTCCATAAACGTTATCAGCGATTTGTTGTCGTACTCCAGACTTTTCGGACTGGGACTTACCACAGGCGTTATCGGCTTCGTAGTCAACCAGTTCGCCACGGTCATAGTCGGCTTTTTCCCGGTGTCCATATCGTTCTTGGGTTGGATAATGGCTGTGCCTGTTTTGCTTATCGGGCATTTATTTAATTTCGGCATAAATCTACTGGGTGTGTACGTGCACAACAGCAGACTGCAATATATCGAATTTTTCGGAAGATTCTACGAGGGCACGGGGCATATATTCACGCCGCTGGGCTCGCAAACAAAATATACTTATCTCGACAATTAATCAGGAGGACAAATATTTATGATTACCATAGGTGCATTTTTAGCTTTATTAGGAGGCGCAATAGCCGTTTTTGCTTCAGGTATAGGCTCTGCTAAGGGCGTAGGACTTGCAGGACAGGCGGCCTCGGGCGTTGTAGCGGAGGACCCCGACAAATTCGTTAAATGTCTTATTCTGCAGTTACTTCCCGCTACTCAGGGTATTTACGGCTTCATTATTACTTTCCTAGTAATTCTGAACGCTAACGTACTCGGCGGTCCCATAGCCGCGTATTCGGTATCTCAAGGCATGTTTATTCTCGTGGGTTGCCTTCCCGTAGGTATCGGCGGACTGTTCTCAGCCATGTATCAGGGCAAGGTCGCAGTGTCGGCTATTGGCCTCGTGGCAAAAAGACCCGAAGAAAGCACAAAGGGTATGCTTATGGTCGCAATGGTAGAAACCTACGCCTTGCTCGGCTTTTTGGTTTCCTTCCTTGTGGTTTTCCTCGGCGGACGTACTTTTGTGATATAAGCAGGTAAAAATGAACGGACAAGAAGCGATTATTAATAAAATAATCAAAGACGCGCAAAAGGTCGCCAATTCCACGCTGGAAGAGGGCGGGCAGAAAGCGCAGCAAATCATCAATGCCGCCGAAAACGACGCAAGGCTTTACCGCGCAAAAAACAGGCAGGAATCGGAGAAGGAGCGCGAGGATATTCTCAGAAGAAGAATCACCGTGGCAAACCTCGAAGTAAAGAAGCTGTTGCTTGCCGCCAAACAGGAAATAATAAGCCGCGCCTTTGCCGAAAGCGTTGACGCAGTCAGAGCCGATTCGGAGGGGTACAAAAAGCTACTTTACGCTATGCTTTCATATGCCGAGGACGGAGACGTGCTGACTGTTTCGGAGCGCGACAAAGCTATACTTACAAACAAGCTTGTCGATGAATTCGCTACTAAGAAGGGCATTTCGCTGGCGCTGAACAAAAGCTACGGGAGTTTTTGCGGAGGTATCTTGCTTTCGGGCAAGGGTCTTGACAAAAATCTTACTCTTGAAGTTGAACTTGCTTCGCTACGTGACGAAATAGAACCCGAGATTGCGGCAACGCTGTTTGGAGAATAGCTATGAAAGACGGCTTGATATTCGCCAACACGAGAGCCAAGGCGAAGGAACTGAATCTGTTTTCCGAAGAAAGGCTGCTGCGCATGATGGAGTGCGCCGCGCTTGTTGACGCGGTGAGAATTTTGTTTGAAGCCAATTATGGCGGCGGTTTAATCGTCGACAACGAAAACGATTTTGAGAAAGTATTGCTTGAAGAGCAGCGGCTGGCGACAGAGTTCGCCAAAGAAGCGGCGCCTGCAGATATAGGCTTTGAATGCTTTTTTCTGCGCAATGACTATCACAATATCAAATCCTTGCTGAAAGCAAAATACGGCGGCATAGCCGACGTAACGCCGCTCATTATGCCCGACGGCATTTACGCATACGGCGAGCTGAAGTCAGCCATAGATAGCAACAGACTTGACTATACCCCCCACCTTGCCGAGGCAACGGCAACTATCGATAAGAGATTCGAGGCAGGGGAAGGCGGACCGAGGATTATTGACACGCTGATAGATAAAGCAATGTTCATGGATATTACAGACAGACTCAAAAAGGGCGTTGATACATTCGTCAAAGAGTATTTTACGGCATTGATAGATACGACGAATATCCTGAGTCTATTGAGAGTGTTCAATATCGGTGAGAAGATGAGCTTCTTTGCCGGAAATTATCTCGAGGGCGGCAGTTTGGACATAAAGACTTTTGTCGAATGCGCCTCCGACCCCTACAACAAGCTGCCCGTGGCGCTCCGCGGCACGCCGTACCACGACCTCACGGCAAAAATTGAGCGCGGAGAGCTTTCGGTGTATGAGACGTCGCAGGACAATTATCTTTTGAAGATTTTTTCTGTCAGCAAGAACGATATGTTTTCTGTGGCGCCAATAATAGGCTATTATCTGGCAAAGCAAAACGAAATAAAAGTAATCAGAGTTGTTCTGGTTTGCATAAAAAATAAGGTCTCAAAAGAGGACATGAAAAAGAGAGTGAGGATGCTGTATGCCTGAACTAAACAAAATAGCAG
>JAQVME010000164.1 GCA_028703745.1 Clostridia bacterium | reverse complement strand
ATTTCGTGAAGGTCCCTGTGGTTGTACATATTCGCGATAATTCTTCTGCTCTGCGGATTATTCCGCAAGTCAAAAAGCAATCTGTCCACCTGATCGAACTCGCCTTCCTTGTATATATGTTTTTGCGCCAGCTGATAGCCGTACGCCTTGCCAATCGAGCCTGTTTCATCTGCCCACGAATCCCAGATTTTGCTGTTTAGGTCGTTGACATTGTTGGATTTTTTTTGCCATATCCACAATATTTCGTCGATAGCCGCCTCAAAGTTGGTTTTTCTGATAGTAAGGATAGGAAATTCGCCTTTCAAGTCATAGCGCGTCACCAATCCGAACTTCTTGATGGTGTGGGCAGGCGTGCCGTCCTCCCATTTTGGGCGCACGTCAAGCTCCGTATCCCAGAATCCGTTATTCAAAATATCTTTGCAATTCTCAATAAATACCCTGTCGGCAAGACTCATTGGTTTTTCTCCTCAAAAAATGATTAGTATTAGTTTTACATTTTTTATAATAATTGTCAAGTATTACGTTTATTAAATAGGTTGACACCGACATCAGACAAAAGAATTGTTTATGCGCATTTTACTTTTGCGCTCAATGTGGTATAATTAAAAAAGCAACCCGAACGTTAATAAGGATTTTTTATAATGCGCACTATTTACAACAAATACAAGGAACGGCTCATCGAGATAAGCGGCAGAAACCGCAGTCTTTTTTTACGTCGCATCGTTAAAAAATACAGCTTCGACATAGGCGCTCTCCTCGAAAAGAACAATGACAACGACCTTTTTCTCGACTTTTTATGGCAATCAAAAAGAACTTACACCCTTCTGAACGACAAAATAGCAAAAAAGCTCTGCAAGCGCGCCGACTCCGACGCTGATGATGCCCAGCCTTCAGAAGTCGAGGTGCTTACAAAAAGCATAGCCGATTTGAAGTATCTGAAAAGAGAGGTTGAGGAGCTTGAGAAGGAGACGGGCAGATACGAGCTTTATATCGGGTACCCGTTCGTTATAGGCGCCATTACGCAGGATATACCGGTACGCGCGCCGCTTCTGCTTTTTCCCGCAGAAATAGAAATAGACCGCGACACCGCCAAATTGAACTTTATTCCCAACCATCCTGTATCACTCAACAAGAGCTTTGTGCTTGCTTATTCCAAGGAGCACAATATAAAAACCGAAAACCTCATACAAGAATTCGACCCTCAGAACGATAGCAATTTCCACAATCCGTCCGACGTTATAGAATACCTGATTAAGCTGGGCTTTAAGATAAAATACCAAAAGAGAAAGGGGGTTTTACTCTTCGACGACGGCAAGGAGCAAAAGACCGAAGGGCTGGAAATCAAGAATATGGCGGTGCTAGGGCGCTTCCCCCTCGCCAATTCGATTTACAACGATTATTTACAGCTTGAGAAGGATAACCTGTCTACTCCGTCGATAGATATGCTGCTGAAAGGCAAATCTCCGGCAACGGGTTTTTTCAAACGCAAAAAGAAGCCCGTATACCTGCCGCCGTATGCCATAAACGATTTGGACTACGCCCAAGAAAACGCTATCGAAGAAATAAACCGCCACGACAACATAGTCATATACGGTCCTCCCGGCACGGGCAAGAGCCAAACCATTGTCAATATTATCAGCGACGCGCTCTGCAAAAACAAAAAGGTGCTTGTCGTCAGCCAAAAAAGAGCGGCGCTCGACGTGGTTTTCTCAAGGCTGGGCAAACTCAACGCCAAGGCCATGCTGATGCCCGACCCTGAGAAGGACAAGCAACATTTCTTCGACCGCCTGAAACAAATGCATTCGCAGACACTGTCCAACGATTTTTCCGACAGCCTGAAAAAATACAACCGCAACGAGCTAAACATAAACAAAGAGCTGGATACGCTAAAGAATATAAGCGACACGCTGTTCAACAAGACCCCCTTCGGACTCAGCCTGCAGGAAATGTACGCCGAAAGCTACAACATAGGCAAGGACACTAAGGATTATTTGTTTTACAAGGCTATGCTTTCAACGAATATCATAAACAGGAATTATGCAGAGCTTGACGAGGATTTGAAATTAATAAAGGACAAAGACCTCCCGGGAGTATTCATAACCAAGCTGGAACTTGCCCGTCTAAACCCTATGGTGGAGCACATCCGTACCGACCTAGATATGCATAAGCTCAAAGAAGCGCACGCTTTCATAACAAAAACGCTTTCCGAGCCCCTCGTTCCCTTCAACGCCGGCAGCTACCCGTACAGTAGGTATCTTACGACTTTTTATCTCGAGGATGCCGCTTCCGACCGCAAGTCTATTTACAACGTGGCGGACATAATCACCAGAATAGAGCACCCCTCTCTATCAAAATGGATTTCGTATACTGCCTTTCCCGCGCTTTGGCCGCTGTATCCCGTATTGAAGATGAAGTTTAACAAGCTTAGCGAGGATATAATGATAGATTTGAATATCGCCCGCCACGCTTTGGAGCTATACGCAAGTCAGTTCGCCGCGCTAAAAAGCGTGCTTGATAAAGAAGGCTTTGCGCTGGCTATCGGCGGTCTCATAAACGGCAATGCAGAGTTTTTGAAAAAACTGCTGTCGGCGCTTGAGAACTATGTCGCCATAAGAGATATGAACAAAGAGCTGGCGGCGCTCACCCCCGGCGTTGCCGAGCTTCTGAGCTTTGCTTACAAAAACAGCAACAAGGATTTGCCTACTTTCCGCAAAGCCGTTGACCGCATTATGGCAGTGCGCATATACCACGAAATCATAGAGCACAACGATTATATCGAAGAACGTATGTCAAAAACTGTTATGTTCGATTCCTTCAGAGAGCGGATATTGAGCCTCAAGTCCGACCAAAGAGAGCTTTCAAAAGCACTTGCAATGGATAGGTTTTCTTATGAATATACCGACTTTTTCAACGATTCGGAGCATTCGAAGGACTATCTTTATCAAATACAAAAGCAAAGAGCGCTGTGGCCCGTGCGCCGTATGATTGAGTACTTTGACCAATATCTGTTCAGGCTCTTTCCGTGCTGGTTGCTTTCTCCGCAGGCGGTTAGTACCGTGTTGCCTTTAAAGAAAGATATGTTTGACCTCGTAGTGTTCGACGAGGCGTCGCAGATATTTATTGAAGCCGCCTTGCCGTCTATTTACCGCGGCACAAGAATAGTTGTCGCAGGCGACAACAAGCAACTACGCCCCACCTCCGGCTTCGTAAGAAGATACCTTGGCGATGACAGCTTCGACTACAATATGGATTTATCTACTCAAGCGGCGCTGGAGGTAGAATCGCTGCTTGACCTTGCCACCGCAAAATACCAGCCCGTCAACCTTTCATACCATTACCGCAGCGGTAGCGCCGAGCTCATAGATTTCTCAAATATGGCTTTCTATGAGAACCGTTTGCAGATTGCGCCGAACATTACGAAAAACGCCGACAACCCGCCTATCGAGCGCATAAAAGTCAAAGGTAATTGGAAGGACAGGCACAACCATGAAGAAGCGCTCGCCGTAACAAAACTCGTAAAAACGCTTTTGAAGGAACGCACCGCCAACGAGTCCATGGGCATAGTCACCTTCAATATCGAGCAGAAGGAATATATTGAAGATATGCTTGACGCCGAAGCCGACAAAAACACAGCTTTTCGCCGCGACTACGCGCGCGAACAAAACCGCGTCATTGACGGCGAAAATTCCGGCATCTTCGTAAAAAATCTTGAGAACGTGCAAGGCGACGAACGAGACATAATTATCTTCAGCGTAGGATACGCGCGCAACGATTCCGACAAAGTAGTGGCGCAGTTCGGCTCGCTTTCTATGGAGGGCGGCGAGAACCGACTCAACGTAGCCATAACGAGGGCAAGGCGCAAGGTCTATGTCGTTACCAGTATAGAGCCGGAAGAACTTGATAATGCCGACGTATCGAAGAATAACGGTCCCAAGCTGCTAAAAAAATATTTGCAATACGCCCGCGCCGTCAGTGAAATGAAAGAAAAAGAAATAAAACATATACTCTCAAGCTTCGACACAAAGCCGAAAGCGCCGCTGAAAGTCGGCGCGTATGAGGAACAAATAAAGGAAGAGCTGGAAAAGCTGGGATACTCTGTGGATACCAATCTGGGTAACACCAATTACAAGCTATCCCTCGGGGTGTACGACAGCACACTGAATATGTATGTGCTGGGCATAGAATGTGATTATCAAGCCTACAACTCAAGCGACAGCGTGCTGGAGCGTGACGTTTACCGCATAAAATTCCTCGAAAGCCGCGGC
>JAQVME010000163.1 GCA_028703745.1 Clostridia bacterium | reverse complement strand
GGAAGATAAAATGCGTGGAATGTGATAGAGGATACAGGCGTCGCAAGAATAACAGAAACACACCTTATGAAAAGTGGATATGGAGCTGTTCTACATATGTGATGATGGGAAGGAAATATTGCAGCGGACACAATATAAGAGAAGAAGACCTCAAAGAGCATTACTTATCGGCATACAACGAAGCGGCGACATTCGAGCCGCACGATGTACAAGACTTAGGAGCGAGCATAAAAGACTTACTGTCCCAAGAGCGTGAACTCATAGCGTTAAGAGCAAAGAAATACTTGAACAAAGAAGCGTATGAAGAGCAGCACGAAGAACTGTTGAAACAGTTAAAGGAATATGAAACAGAGTATGCAACGGAGAGTCGCAGACTGGGAGACGGCAAGACGCATAAAGCAGCATATTGTTACAGCGAAAGACTGGTGCGAAGCTTGGAAGTAGCCGAGATAGACGGGTACACAATAACATTCAAATTCAAAAATGGTGCGGTGATAAACCGCATTTTTAATAACCAAACAAATCGCAAGGAAACATGGGCGAGGAAGGCAGGAGGTGTACAGGTATGACACAAACATCAAATCAAAGAGTGGTGCGCGAGTATGTGCAAAGAGGACATATTGCTCAAGCAGACAATGAGATTTACCCAATAAGCAGAAAGTTGAAAGTAGCGGCGTATGCAAGGGTTAGTACGGTTACTGACACCTATTTACAGCACGGTAACGCACACTATTCCATATAAAAACGGCTATATATTAGCAAAAGAACAGCCTAAACCAAGTTTATTAGATAAAACCGATGAAAGTGGGCTAACGATGGAGGAACGGATTATAAGGTTCTGCGAAACTCCACGGGGGAAAAAAGAAATTGCGAGGCTGATTGGAATATCGGGAAAGTGCCACACATGGCTGTGGGATAAATACCTTACGCCGCTGGTTGAAGCGGGCAAATTGAAAATGACCTTGCCTACCACCCGTCAAAGCAGAAATCAAAAATTTGTTAGCGGCGATACGGCTGTGCCAACGGCGGCGGCGATAATCGAATTCTGCAATGAGCCACGGACACGGGAGGAAATTAACACGCACTTCGGGCTGACATCATGGACATCGTGGACGCAACTAAGCCCGCTGATAGAAAGTGGCAAACTTAAATTGGAATTTCCGAACCGAGGCTTTTCGGGGAATGTGATACAGCGGATTACAACACAAGAAAGCCCGACACCGCTACTCACAGACGAATCGCTGAAAGAATTTTGTAAAACACCTCGAAGCCGAGCGGAGATAATAGCGCACTTTGATTTAGAACCGTGTCGCGGGCGGCAGCTTATAGCCAAGAAAACAAAAAGCGGTATAATAAAAATGACAAAACCCGAGAAACCCGATGTTCCAAGCCAAAGGTTTATAAACGGCTAAATTCGTGACACCCTTTGCATCCTTGCTTTTTCGTGCGACATCAAAACATTTGAAAGTTACGCACCCTGTCGGCACGGAACGCACCGTGTGCGGTTTTGTGGGCAACAGCGGTAAAAGATACAGAAATATGAAAACTCAAGCCCGTGGGGAAACCTGCGGGTTTTTTATATATGTTTTTCTAAAACCATTATGAAATCGTTTGACAAGCTTGCCTTTATGATAGTATAATAATGATATTAACACCACGATAATAACAAAGAGGTGCGATTGATGTCAAATCTAGGTAAAAGAGAATTATTAGAGCAAGAGATGTCAGAGCAAGAATTTTTGGCTCAGTACAAGGCTGTTGACTATCCGCGCCCGTCATTGACGGTAGATGTGGTGGTTTTTACCGTTGCAGATATTCCAAAGAACAATTACCGTAAGCTACCTGAAAAAGAATTGAGAGTGCTTCTAATAAAGAGGGGTGGACATCCGTTCAAAGGACAATGGGCTTTGCCCGGCGGATTTGTTCATCCAAGTGAAACAGTGGGCGATGCGGCACGGCGGGAGTTGTTGGAGGAAACAGGTGTTGACGGTGGACATATAGAACAACTTTATACATTCAGTACGCCAAAGCGCGACCCTCGAACATGGGTTGTTAGCGCCGCACATATGTCGCTCATAGAAAGTGGGCAATTGACATTAAAAGCGGGAAGCGATGCTTCGGAGGTAGAATGGTTTTCCGTCACCGCAGAGGAGTCGTCGAAATTCATCAGACTGCTCCTATCAAGCGGAGATACTCACTTGTCGGCGACAATAGGACATGAGCATAGCGGCGGAGAGCCAAAAGTGATAGAAAATAATGGCTTAGCCTTTGACCACGCAAAAATAATTGCTTGCGCGGTAAGGCGGCTTCGTGGGAAATTAGAGTACACCGATTTGGCGTTCAGTCTTATGCCTGAGAGATTTACTCTAACAGAACTGCAACAGGTGTACGAGGCGATTTTACAAAAGCCTTTATACAAAGCGGCATTTCGCAGAAAAGTAGCCGACCTAATCGATGAAACCGATGAGTACACGCAAAACGCAGGACACAGACCATCGCAACTATTTAGCAAGAGGGAGGACTGATTATGCCGAAAAAAATTTTAATCGTAATTGATATGCAGAATGATTTTATTACGGGTTCGCTTGGCAGTAAGGCTGCCGAGGGGATTGTGCCTATTGTCGCTGAAAAAATCAAAAAGCAACAAGCCGAGGGTGGTGAGATTGTTTTTACATTAGATACGCATGACGACGGCTATATGAATACTCCCGAAGGAAAGGCTCTGCCCGTTCCGCACTGTATCAAAGGGACTCTCGGGCATCAATTGTCGACGGCAATCGGAAGCGGGCAGGCAATACTTATTGAAAAGCCTACCTTCGGCAGCCTAAAATGGACGGGGATAAGGGACGGCGACGAATTGGAGCTTTGCGGGCTATGCACTGATATTTGTTTGGTGTCAAATGCGTTGATATTAAAAGCGAAGTTCCCAAACAGCAAAATAACGGTAGATTCCGTCGCTTGTGCGGGAACAAGTAAAGAAGCGCACCAAGCAGCTTTGACCGTTATGCGTTCGTGTCAAATTGAAGTAATATAGCGAGGTTATAATGAAAATTGCGAAACAAATAATTGAAAACGGAATATACGGATTGGCAGTTGGCGATGCACTCGGTGTTCCGTATGAATTCCAACAGCGAGCAAGAATCGCCGCTGCTCCGTGCGTCGACATGATAGGCTTCGGAACATTTGAAAAGCCTGCGGGGACTTGGTCGGACGATACAAGCATGACTCTTGCTTCGTTGGATGGACTTTCCGAGATGCGTAAAGATAGCGATTACACAACAGTAATGAATAAATTTGTCGCTTGGCTAAACTGCGGCGATTATACCGTTGACGGCGTTTTTGATGTGGGGCGCACCTGTATGGATGCTATTATGAAATATGCACGAGGTATAACCCCGCTTGAATGTGGTGGCAGAGGCGAGTTTGCAAACGGCAATGGCTCGCTCATGCGGATATTGCCTTCGGTCTTGTACGCACTTGCCAAAGGACTGGGCGATGATTTTTTAGACAACATGAGTTCGCTGACACACGGTCACGCAATCAGCAAGGCCGCTTGCAGAATTTACGCAAGGGTAGTGAAAGCGATTATAGAGAAAGGCGATAAAGCAATAATGCTTGCGGCGGCAGACAACCAAGGGCAAGAGGTTTTCAACCGACTGAAGGCAGCCAACTTTTACAAATTGCCCGAAAGCGAAATCAAGAGCAGCGGCTACGTTGTGGATACATTGGAAGCCGCCCTGTGGTGTTTTTTCAACACGGGAAACTACAAGGACTGCGTACTAAAAGCCGTCAACCTCGGACAGGATACCGATACCGTGGCGGCCATAGCCGGAAGCCTTGCGGGATTATACTATGGCAAGGAATCAATCCCGGCGGCATGGGTGGAAACCCTTCGAGGAAAGGAATTGATAGACGGACTCATAGAAAAGTTTTACAACCGAGTGAGAGGTAAAGATGGCGTATAATTTACAGCGGTTCGTGCAGGCTCAAGCTGACACCTACGAAAGAGCCTTGCAGGAAGTAAAAAACGGATACAAACAGTCGCATTGGATGTGGTTCATTTTTCCGCAGGTCGTGGGATTAGGGCTTACGGAAACATCTCGCTTTTACGCAATTTCGTGCTTAGAGGAAGCGGCAGAATACCTCAAGCATGAAACATTAGGAACACGACTAATTGAAATCACAAAGGCGCTACTCGACAGCGGCAAAACCGATGCAACCAAAATTTTTGGATACACCGACGGCATGAAACTACTTTCATCGATGACATTGTTTGCACAGGTAAAA
>JAQVME010000007.1 GCA_028703745.1 Clostridia bacterium | reverse complement strand
AAAAAGAAATAAGAATATGTTAAAATTATTGCCGTAATCTTTTATTAAGGCGGTAAATATGAATAAACTCCGATACTGTTATGCAATGCTGGTTCAAAAAGGCTCAAATCTGCTCGAAACGCTGGCATATCCTCTGCTCTACCAAAAGAAAGGCGACCTCGTCACGGAACTGAACGTTGCCTATGGCGAGAGCAAGAATACAAAATGCGATTATTATTATGCTCCGTCGCAAGAAAAAAAGCCCGTATTGATATACATACACGGCGGCGGCTGGATAAGCGGCATAAAATTGCTTCGCAAGCCCTATTGCTTTTCATATGCCAAGGAAGGCTTTTTTGTAATGAATACCGGCTACGATTATGCACCGCAAAAAAAGTTTCCCCAGCCTCTGCAGCAGATTTTTACCGCCATAGAGAGCTTGCTCGACAACGCCGAAAAATATAATCTCGACACCTCAAGAATTGTCGTCGGTGGAGAGTCTGCCGGCGCATATTATTCGGCTTTTGTAGCTGCAGTCACAAAAAACCGCGACCTTTATGACAAGCTGGGCATCAGCTTCAAATACCGCGACAGCTTTGACATCAACGCTTGCATACTGCTTAACGGCGCGCTTGATCATAGCAGCATGGCATCCTCGCGCTTTCCGAATATGACGACCTTTCTCAATTCGTTTTTTGACATGACGAAGAAAGAGCTGCTGGACCCCGCAAACGGCGAAAAGACGCTACTTTTCTCACCTGTGAATTTCATAGATAGTAGCTTCCCCCCCACGGTTGTCGGCGAAGGCAGATACGACGGACTCAAACGCGAATCCAAAGCCGCCCTCAAAAAGTTGAACGAGCTGGGCATTAAGCACACCTCGTTTATGGCGGAGGGCATCGTTGGCATACACGGCTTCTGTCTTGCAAGTAACACAAAGGAAGGCAAGAGGTGCTTCAAAATCTCTTTGGATTTCGTAAATGAGGTTCTAGAGAGATAATTGAGGCTTTATTAACGATAAACGAAAAACGATAAACGATAAAATATGGATGAGGTTTCTCCGCTTTGTTACACTTCGGTCGAAACGACATATCTTATCTCCTCTCTAGTTTTATTATGTCACCCCGAGCAGAGTCGAGGGGTCTCATCCGCTAACGAAAAACTAAGGATTAGACTTTTCGCTATGCCAATCTCTTGGTATCTATTCTCATTTTCAGACAAAAACCCTTATAAATATCCCTAATTACCTTGTTATAATTGTTTATGAGGTGAAAATTAGTGGGCAAAAAAATCGTGTTGACTTCAGGTAAAGGCGGTGTTGGCAAGACAACGGTGACTGCCAATCTCGGTATTGCGCTCTCAATGCTTTCAAAAAAGGTTGCGCTTGTGGACGGCGATATCGGCTTAAACAATCTTGACGTGGTTATGATGGTAGAAAACAAAATAGTATATGACATTGGGGACATAGCGGAGGGAAGATGCCGCACAAAACAAGCCCTTATTCAAGACGACTGCTTTCCGTCTCTTTTCACCCTACCCTCCGCAAAAACTATGGATAATTCACGTATACCGCCGCGAGTCTTTGTGTCTATTGTAAATGAGCTGAACCAAGACTTTGATTATGTGCTCATCGACTGCCCCGCGGGCATTGACGAGGGCTTTCACCGCGCAGTGGCAGGCGCCGACGAGGCGCTGGTAGTCACTACGCCGCATATTTCCGCCGTGAGAGACGCCGACAAGGTGGTATCATTGCTGTCCACTTATTGCATGAAGGCCGTTGGGCTGGTTGTCAACCGTTTGAAAGGCAATCTCGTCACCGAAGGCGCAACCATGGACGCGCCTGACATAGCAAAGCTGCTCCGCGTACCGCTCAAGGGCGCCATACCCGAGGACGAAGAAATAAATCTTTCCTCTCAAATCAGTAAATGCAAGGACAAGAGCAGCGCGCGGCTTGCATATCTCTTGCTGGCTTCTTATGTCGACGGCAAAGATACTAAGGTATTTGATTGCGCGTCAGATTATCGCGGATTTTTTAAAAAACTGCAAAGGGTTTTTAGGTGAATTATGTTGAAGAATAATACTATCCTGCGACTTAAACGCATACTGCTCAGCGACAAAGTCAATATGCCAAGCGGATTGATACAGTTGCTAAAAAAAGACCTGTTGAAGCTTTTTGACAGCTATTTTGACATAAAAGAGGAAAGCTTAAAAATAGAAATAGACAGCAACGCCGACGGAGAATATGACGTCTCCATAAAAGGCGTATCCGAACGCATCAAGAGCCCGAGATTTATGCGGTAATCAGATAACCATTGACAGCGCAAACAGAGTTTGCGCTATATAATACGTCGGCAAATAAACAAAAGCTACGACGTGTCCCTTCAATGAATCCTTCTCAAAATTTCCGAAGTTATAAAAACCTAGAAGCAGGTCGGACAGCATAAAAAGTATGGCGCCGACAAATATTATGACCGCCTGCGCGCTTGCGCGGGTTTTTAATATGTAATTGAGAGCAACCAGGAACATTCCGCCGATTATGAAAGAATAGACGAGCACGGGTAGCTTTGCTTTCGACGGCGACATTGCTCCGCGCTTTATCAGCAAGAAAATAATTATAGGAATGACTGCCAGGAAAACCGCCAGCCACGCAATAAAGCTCTTGGCAAGGGATAAGAATACGATAATATAAATGATGTGCCCGATAAGGAAAAACAGCATACCGGCAAGCAGCAGAGGCTCCACGTATTCGGATTTTACTATGCCTCTTGTACTCAAAAAGACGTCGCCCATAAGTCCGCACAGCAATGCCGCAAGAACACAAACATGCCAGTTCTCAATTCGCGGCAACATTGAAACCGCCGCCAGACCCATAGCCATAAAACTGAAGCTCGCAAGCGCCTTCAAAAGGAATTTGACTCCCAAATAGCCTTTGTTCTGAAAAGAGACCGTGGTTATTGAAAGTGCTATTGCAAGCGCCATAAGTATGTATACAATTCCCATTTCTACCTCGTCAGCAAGCCCGCGTCAAGCACGAACTGGCTGCCTGTGACATATCTGGCGTTGTCGGAGCAAAGATACAGCAGAGCGTTTACTACGTCCTCAGCCTCTATCCACGGCACAGGGAGCAAATTCCCCGCCGAACGTTCGGCTATCTCCTGGGGAGTAGCGCCTTCCATCGCCGCCAATCCGTCGTTCATAGGCGTGTTGACGCCCGTAGGATGAATGCTCAGCACTCTTATGTTGTGCGGCGCAAGCTCAATAGCCAGCGATTTTGTCAAACCCACCATAGCCCATTTGGAGGCGGCATAATGGCAAAGCCTGTTCATACCGCGCAATCCGGCAATAGACGAATTGTTGATGATAACACCTTTTTTTTGCCTTTGCATATACGGCACGGCGTACTTGCAAAATAGGAATGCGCCCTTGCAGTTTATGTCCATCATGGTATCCCACTCCTGTTCGGGAAGCTCGTGGACTAGCCCGTAAGCGCATATGCCGGCGTTGTTGAACAGAATATCCACGCTGCCGAAGGTATCATACGCCGCATCGACTGCGACCTTGACCTCATCCGCCTTTCGCACGTCGCCGAAAGTAAGCAGAACCTTGCCGCCGAAGGCTGCTATTTCGGCTTTCAGGCATTCCATATCGTTCTTGCACGTATTGTTATATGCGGGATAGCACAGCTTTTGTGCCAGGTCGAAGGCGACTACGTTAGCTCCCTCTTTTGCGAACGCTATCGCCGCCGCTCTGCCCTGACCCTTTGCCGCGCCTGTAATAATTATCGTTTTATTGTCGTATTGTGCCATAAAATTCCTCTTTATCTTTTTGTATAGCTCGTCAAATAATCGTCTAGCTCGACTTCGAGCGCGTTATTAATTAGATTTGTGGCTATCATCATGCCTGCAAACGCCGTAAGAACGACGATCTGGCTGTCGGTGAAGTATTTTTTCATTTTGTCAAACAGCTCGTTATTTACGTGCGTGGGCTGATTGACGCAAGCGCGACCAAAGTCCACTATGGTCTGCGTTTTTGCATCGAGAACGAGCTTGTCGGGGTTATATCCGCCGTCCTTCAACAGCTTGCGGAAAAAAGTCGAACACACAAGGCAGTTGTTGTGCGAGGAAATGGCGTGACAAAAGACGTTGACGCCGAAGTCCCCGAGAAAAACCTCCGCCGCATCCCGCAAGGGATACCAGTCCATAAGCACCTTGAACGACAATACGTCGTTGAGGAGCGTTTTTTTCATATTTGTGATTTTGCCGTGCTTTTTTATTTGGTTGACGTATTCGGCCTTTGCCTCCGGGGGCAGATTGTCATATTCAACCATGGGTATACGGGACATAATTTACCTCTTAAAAATATGTTAAAAATATTTTATTTATAATTCCTTTCTGTCTTGCAACGCTCTCTGTAATGTCAGCTCGTCGGCGTACTCTATCTCACTGCCGACGGAAATGCCATAGGCAAGACGTGATACTTTTATGCCGAGGGGTTTTATCATGCCGGCAAGATACGACGCCGTCAGCTCGCCCGACACGTCGGGATTTGTGGCGATTATGACTTCCTTGACTCCGGCAAGCCTTGAGGCAAGCTCTTTTATTCTGATATCCTCCACGCCTATACCCTTCTGAAAGTCCAGCGTACCGTGAAGCACGTGGTACACACCCTCAAAGCCGCCCATTTTTTCAAAGGCGTTGATATCTTTTGGTTCACCGACAACGCATATCGTCGTTTTGTCCCTTGTGGAGCATATTTTGCATATACCGTTTTCGCAATAGTTGCCGCAAACGGAGCAAAGTACAATTCTTTCTTTGGCTTCTTTTATGGCTTGAATAAAATTGGCGGTTGATTCTCCGTCCATCTCAAGCATACTGTAAGCGTATCTTTGAGCCGTCTTGGCGCCTACGCCCGGCAGCTTTCTGAACGCTGCGACAAGCCGCGACATAGCCTCGGTTTCTACCATTGTTAGATCAAGCCCCCCATGCCGCCGCTCAACGGACCCATAACTCTCTGCTGCTCCTCTTCGACAAGCTTCATGCCCTCGTTGAAAGCAGCGATAATCATGTCCTCGAGCATTTCGACATCGTCAGGGTCTACCGCCGCGGGGTTGATTTTTATAGAGGATAATTTGCGGTCACAGGTCATAATTACTTCCACCATACCGCCGCCGGCCGTTGCCACTATTTCTGTATCGGCAAGCTCTTCCTGCGCTTTTAGCATATCTGCTTGCATCTTCTGCGCCTGTTTCATAAGCGCCTGCATATTTCCGCCGCCGCCGCCTCCTGCGTTAAATCCGCCGAACTTTGCCATCAAAAAATCTCCTTTCTTTATAGATTATGCCTTATTTTTTTATTATTAGCGCGCCGCCAAAAAGTTGTTGCAGCTCGCCAAGCCCCTCGCTAATATCCTTTGACCTTTCAAGCTTCTTCTCACAAGCAAACGAATATTCGCTACCAAGCTGCTGCTTGACACACTCGTTCATAATGCGCAAAAATGGCGCCTGGTTGAACAGCATGACAGTCGAGGTGTTTTTGCTGCGCAAGATAAGCATATTGCCCTCTATTGCTAGCTCGTCCTCCTGCATAGTGGCAGCCGTATACAGCGTGCGCTCTCCTCTCTGCTGCAACTGACGTATAACACCGTCCCACGCATTGGCGGCGCGCTCCTCGTCTTCGCTTGAAACTTCCTCAAATATCGCTTGTTCCTCGACATTTACGGCAGTCTGCTCAAGTATTTTTGAAATATCCGCCTTTGACTCCTTCGTCGTTTCAACGACGGTTTCGGTAGTAGCGGCGGCTCTTACGCCGCGCTTTTCGAGATTATCGAGCTTACGTTCCAGCTCTTGCAACCTTGTGTATGACGCCTCGGGAGAGGTGTCCAGTCGCATTTCGCATGCCTTGACTATCGTGGCTTCAAGCAGTATTCTGGGCTGCGTAGAATAACGCAACGTGTTTTCTATGCCCGTGATGGTTTCCATGGCGCGGCTGATACGGTAGTTTTCGTAATTCTTCGCCGTTTCGGCGAGTAATACCGCTTCGTCTGCGGTAACCGTGCTGAGCTTGTAGCCCCTTATGTTCTTGACTGCAATCAAATCTCTGAAATAGTTGCAGAGGTCTTTATGAATGGTGTTGCGCCCTTCCTTGTACATTGTGTCAAGCACCGTCAAAGCGTCGCCGCTTTTGCCGTCCAGCACAGCTCTGCCGAGCTTGTGCAACGTGTCAAAATCACTGGCGCCCAAAGCCTCCAGCACTCCTGCAAGCGTAATATCGCCGTCACAATATGACAAACACATATCGGCAACGGATATGGCGTCTCTAACGCTGCCCTCGCCTTGTATAGCGATGCGTTCTACCGCGGCATCCTCGTATTTTGCGCCCGTCTCGTCGAATATTCGGGCAATGAGCGCCTTTATTTCTTCAGTGGCTACCAGGCGGAAATCAAATCGCAGGCATCTGCTGAGTATGGTTGCCGGCAGCTTTTGGGCTTCTGTGGTGGCTAAAATAAATATAATATGCTCGGGCGGCTCCTCAAGGGTCTTTAGAAGCGCGTTGAAAGCCGAGGTTGTGAGCATATGCACCTCGTCTATAATATAAACTTTGAATCTGCCCGACGAGGGTCTGTACTGGGTGTTCTCTTTTATTTGTCTTATTTCGTCAACGCCGTTGTTTGAGGCGGCGTCTATTTCAATAATATCTATATTGCCCGTCTTGACAAGCTCCGTGCAAACGGCGCATTCGTTGCAGGGCGAACCGTTACGCGGGTTCAAACAATTCACGGCGCGCGCAAAAATTTTGGCGCAGCTGGTCTTGCCCGTCCCTCTGGTGCCCGTGAACAGATACGAATGCCCTATTCTGTCATTCTTTATCTGGTTGCACAGCGTTCTTACTATGTGATTTTGTCCTATGACCTTGTCAAAGGTGTCGGGACGGAATCTTCTGTATAATGAAACGAATGCCATAATGTATAATTATATACCATTTTTATGTCGATTGCAATAAAAAGAATGTACGGCGCCGCCGTACATTCCATAGTGGTTTTAATTAAATAAAAAGTCGTGCCCGCTTTTTGCTACGACAGCGCAACCAAAAGCCGCCAGCCCTCGCCGAACGCCGTGTCCTGCTCTCCGATCTTTATTGCCGAGGCTTCGGTATATTCCAAATCCGAAAAGCTGTATTTGCCTGTAAGGCTTTCATAGCCGTCGAAGGTTATTCCGCCGATGACCATAATTATGCCGTTAGGGTCTATCAGCCTGCCTGTTTCTTCGTCAAAATAGTTTTGCGTATATTGTTCGATTCCGTCGCCTGAGAATTCCGCATATTCGTAGCTTGCAATTATCTCGCCGTTGTCGTCAATAATGTCAACCGCCAGCTTGCCATCCTTCTCGTATGCATCGACACCCACATAGACCTTTGGCATGTCCTTCTTTATGAAACGTAGTATCCTTCTGCCGTGTCCTTCGACATAAAGGTTGTCTGCCGCGCTTGCTATGGCGCCGTAGTACGCGCTAAAGCTTGATTGGCATCTTTCTATATTCGAGTTGCCATAAAGGTCAGCAACCAATCCGGCGCTATATTCGTAGTTGGCGTCAACGGGAATATAATTGTTGCCTTGTTTGCCCTTGAATACTCCGCCCGCGGCTTTGCTGTCCAGCACATCGCTATCTCTGACCGTACCCACGATGCCCCCGATAACGGGATAGCTGCGCTCAATACCGCCCTCTTGTTTGTTGGCAAGATTCGACAGTATCTTTGTGTCTGCGACCTCGCTGTTTTGTATGGTGGAGAAATCGTTGGCATAGCCTGCTATGCCGCCTGCTGCATATGACTGATACTCGGTTTTTGTAGCGGAAATAATTATTTCTGCAGCGGAGGTAGATGCGCCTATCAAAGTCGAACCGTCAACCAGTCCCGCTATGCCGCCTACAACGCCCTTCGTATATACTCTCGAGCCTATGTTCCCCGAGAACTCAGAATCGACGATACGCGTCATATACACGGCGCCGAACATACCGCCAAGATAAGCCGATTTTGCGCAAACCAAGGGTATTTGCGCCGTGCAGTCAAGCTGGCTGAGCACGGTGCCGTCGCCCTTTGCCAAACCGATAAGACCCCCGACAAAAGCCTGCGAAGGATAATAAGCCGGCGTAGCCAAATCGTATGCCACAACCTTCGTGTCGGAATTTACGGTATCGGTTTGTGAATCATATTCCGGACCGAGGGCGGCAATGAGGTTTTGTATATTTACTTCGGCAGAGGACTGCTTGAATTCAAGACTGCCCGAGGAATAGCCTATAACGCCGCCGATATATTGGTTTTGGTCGCATGTCTCTTCAAGCAATACCAATCTTTGTCGGTAATAAAAGCTCGTACCCATGGCGATAGCGCCGTCGACTTCTACGTCGGAAACCTTGTTGGCGCCGTATGCGTATCCGATAAGACCGCCTACGTGGGTGTATTCGTGCTCGGCATAAAAAGAAATCTCAAAATCCGAGAGCTTGACGTCTTTTATTGTGGCGCCGTAGGTATAACCAAAAAGTCCGGCATAAACATAGGGCACGCTCTTTTCGTAGGTAGTGCCGCTTGCGCCTTTTATGGACATATTCGAAATGGTGAAGCCCTTGCCGTCAAAACTGCCTCTGAATGAATTTGTGTTGTCATAGCCGATGGGTTGCCATTCGGTCGATGACAAATCAATATTGTTCTGCAGTTCGAAGGTGTACAGAGAATATCTGTCTCCCAAATAATCCTTGATACCTTGCAATTCCTCTACCGTGCTTATTTTTACGGTTTTGGTTTCTTTTGGGGGTTGCTCCTTCTTGCAGGCGGTAAGCCCCAAACAAAGAATGAGTGCGAGCGCAATAATTATGCCGAATTTCTTCATCAATGTTCAACCTTTCCTTTTATGCAAAAAGCCCTTCAATAAATTTTGCGAAGTCGTCAAAGACCTCGGCTCTATTCGTTTCGTTAAGAATCTCGTGCCTTGCGCCCTCATATATCTTCAGCTCGACGTTCAGCTCCAACGATTTGTAAAAATCATAGAGCTTCTTCGCCAGCTTTGATTGCTGGGAAACGGGGTCGTCACCGCCTACCGCAATAAATATGGGAAGCTTTTTGTTAATGTTCAGCGCGTCGTCACCGTACATACTCAGCACGCCTTTGAAGAAAGACTTATAGAAGCCTATGGACATAACGTGGCCGCAGTATTCGTCCTTCTCGTATTTGTCTACCTGCTCCTTGTCCCTTGACAGCCACGCAAATTGCTGACCCTGACTCTCAAAAGGCTTGTTGTAGGCGCCGAAGCTCATCTTGTCAATGAGCTTACCCGGCTTATCTGCTCCAAAAAATAGATTTTGTACCGAAGCTATGACTGAGCCCATGGCTAACAAAGGGTTTTTCATGTGGGCGGTGCCGCTCAAAATGACGCCCTTGAGTTTGTGAGAATACTTTTCTATATAAGCTTGTGAAAGAAAACTGCCGTAGCTGTGTCCTACAAGAGCCACTTCGACATTGTAGGTGTTCTTTATGTAATCGACAAGCATATCCATATCCTTGACGGTCTGCACAAAGCTGTTGCCGTCCACCTGTCCCTTCTCGCCTGCGGCGGAGAATCTGTGCCCTCTGTGGTCGTCAGCGACGACGACGTAGCCCAGATTGTTGAGAAACAGCGCAAAATCGTCGTACCTGTCAGGATGTTCCGCCATGCCGTGAGCGATAAGTACTCCGCCCTTCGGGGCGTCGACCTTGTCCCAGATATTGACGCTTATTTTTTTCTTGTCGAAAGTATCCATTTTTATTTGTTTCATATCTACCTCACAATACTATATTATACTAAAACATTATACAACCTAATGTCAAGATAATCAAGAGCCAATATCTTTCCGCCGCGCTTAAAAAATTATTTATACGCCTACGCGCTTTATCAACCGGCGGCGATTGTTCATACTATATAAGTGACGGCAAAAATGTACGTTAGGAGAGCACCATTATGAAGATTGTTTTGACGGGCGGCGGCACGGGAGGGCACATTATCCCAAATCTTGCTCTTGTGCCCGAACTGAAAAAACACTTTGACGAAATACATTATATCGGCGGATACGGCATGGAAAAGCGGCTGGTGGAAGCAAAGAATCTGCCGTTTTATTCAACGGATGTTATTAAGCTCGACCGCGCAAACCTATTAAAAAACCTGAAAATTCCTTATGTGCTAATGAAGGCGGTACGTCAAGCTACCGTCATCTTGGAAACCTTAAAGCCCGATTTGGTATTCTCAAAAGGCGGTTATGTCGCTTTGCCGACTTGTTTTGCCGCAAGACGTTTGAACATCCCCATAGTCGTTCACGAATCGGATATGACGCTAGGGCTGGCAAACAAGCTGGTGTCTAAATTTGCTAAGCTGGTGCTTACCTCTTTTGAAGAGACTAAAGGCGGCGAATATGCAGGCAACCCCGTCCGGAACGAAATCTTTGAGGGCAAAAAAGCTCGCGCGGTGCAGAACTATAAGTTGCCTGCCAATTTGCCTCTTGCTCTTATCGTCGGCGGCAGCAGCGGCAGCACCGCAATAAACGACGCGGTATATAATGCCTTGCCTTCTTTGACGGCAGACTTCTTTGTCGTTCATATCGCCGGCAAGAGCCGCGATACTGCAATCAAAGCAAAAAACTATCTGCAGCTCGAATACGCCTCCGACATTTACGACCTGTTCGCAGCCGCCGACGTCGTAGTAACAAGGGGCGGTGCCAACTCCCTTGCGGAGCTTGCCTCCACGGGCAAAAGAACTTTGGTAATACCTCTGCCAAAAGGTTCTTCAAGAGGCGATCAGGTGGATAACGCCATGTCTTATCAAAAACGGGGTTTGGTCACGATGCTTGAGCAAAGCCGCTTAACGCCGGAGAGCCTTTCCGAAAGCATTCGCCGCCTGTACCTTTCACCCTCTCTCAGCATCAAGGGCAAGCAAAAGGATGCAAACGTAAGAATAGTAAAAAGGCTGCTTGATGTAATAGGTGAAAATAAAAAATAGCCTAAGCAAATCACGAAAAAAGGGACTATCGTTACGACGGTCCCTCTTTTTTTGTCAATCATTTATATATTGTAAATTATTGATGAAAATTATTTGTTATTCTGCGCGGTCAACCTTCGCCATGTGAACGATAAGGTCGACAACCTTGTTTGAATAACCCCACTCGTTGTCATACCAGCTAATGAGTTTCATGAAATTGCCGTTGAGGGCAATGCCTGCTTTTGCGTCAAATACGCTGGTTCTCGGTTCGTGTATGAAATCGCTGGAAACAACGTCGTCCTCGGTATATCCGAGTATGCCATTCATGGTCGTTTCGCTGGCTTCTTTGATAGCCGCTTTTACTTCGTCGTAGGTAGCGGTCTTATCAAGCCTTACGGTCAGGTCGACAACGCTTACGTCAAGAGTGGGTACTCTGAACGCCATACCGGTGAGCTTTCCATTCAATGCTGGGATAACCTTGCCTACTGCCTTTGCGGCGCCTGTGGACGAGGGAATGATGTTTGCCGCAGCTGCTCTTCCGCCTCTCCAGTCCTTCATAGAGGGACCGTCGACGGTCTTTTGTGTGGCAGTGGTGGAGTGTACGGTGGTCATAAGACCTTCAACAATGCCGAACTTGTCGTTGATTACCTTCGCTAAAGGAGCAAGGCAGTTCGTCGTGCAGCTGGCGTTTGATACAACCTTCATCTTCTTGTCATAGCTTGCCTCGTTAACGCCCATAACGAACATGGGAGCGTCGGCGGACGGAGCCGTAATAACTACTTTCTTTGCGCCGTTCTTGAAATGGGCTTTTGCCTTCTCAACGGTGGTGAATACGCCGGTAGCCTCTGCAATATATTTTGCGCCGCAAGCCTTCCAGTTGATGTTTGCGGGATCCTTCTCGGCGAATACCGTGATGGCGTTGCCGTTGACTACGAGCTTGCCTTCGGCAATCTCTATTGTGCCCTGGAACTGACCATGCACCGTGTCATACTGAAGCATATATTTCATATATTCAAGATTGATAAACGGGTCATTGATACCCACAACCTTAACGTCCTTTCTGTCGCAGCACGCACGGAAAACCAAACGGCCGATTCTGCCGAAACCATTGATACCTATTTTTACTCTTGCCATGTTTTATTCCTCCTGACGAATAATTTTTACTGTCCTCATTCTAATATTTTTCCCTTCAAATAGCAACTATATTCAAAAGAAATTATCGGTAAAATAAAAGCAAAAACAGTAACTATCTCGCTACGATATTTATTATCTTTCCTTCAACGTAAATAACCTTTATTATGTTTTTCCCTTCGAGAATACCCGTCGATTTGTTTACGGCTTCAAGCGCGTCTTCTCGGGACGCAGTGGCGGAAACGGTGATTCTGCCCTTGAGTTTGCCGTTGAGCTGAACGGGGATGTCCACCTCGTCCTTTGCCAGCTTGCTTTCGTCGTAAGAGGGCCATTTTTGACGTTCGATTTTTGCGCCGCCGTTTATTATTTCGTATATTTCGCTGGTTATATGCGGCACAATGGGATTGAGTATAATCAGCAATTTCTTAAATTCGGACTTTGTTACATATCCTCTCTGATAAATGTCGTTGACGGTGGACATAACCTGAGCGATAGCCGTGTTGAACTTCAGCGATTCAAAATCGTCGTCCACCTTCTTTATGCATAAGTCGATGTTTACGTCCGCCACGTCCCCTTCTTTTATGATATCCATAAGGTTCCACAGCTTGTTAAGGAAGCGTGAACAGCCTTTTATGGCGTCGGGATTCCACGGAGCGCTCTTTTCGTAGTCGCCGATGAACAGTGTAAAAAGTCTCAGCACGTCTGCGCCGTATTCTTTTATGACGTCGTCCGGATTTACGACGTTGTTTCTGGATTTGCTCATCTTCTCGCCGTCCGCGCCGAGAATTAGTCCCTGCGCCGACCGCCTGAGATAGGGTTCGGCATTTGTGACTACGCCAATATCGTATAAAAACATATTCCAAAAACGCGAATATATGAGATGCCTTGTCACGTGTTCCATGCCGCCGTTGTACCAGTCGACCTGTCCCCAATACTTGTATGCCTCGGGATTTACGACGTGCTCACCGTCACGCGGGCTCATATATCTGAGATAATACCAGCTGCTGCCCGCCCATTGCGGCATGGTGTCGGTTTCTCTCGTCGCCGGGCCTCCGCATACAGGGCAAGTGGTGTTGACCCATTCGGTCACTTTCGACAGCGGAGACGAAGCGTCGTCCGTCGGTGAAAAGTCCTCAAGCTTGGGCAATACCAGCGGCAAATCCTTTTCGTCCATGGGCACCTGTCCGCATTTCGGGCAGTTTATTATGGGAATGGGTTCGCCCCAATACCTCTGGCGGTTGAACGCCCAGTCCTTCATCTTGAAATCCGTCTTGGGCGTGCCAACGCCGAGCTTTTTCATATACGCCGTCATTGCGTCAATAGCTTCGGGTACGGAAAGACCGTTCAAAAAGCCGGAATTAACCATGATGCCGCCGTCCTTGGCGATATACGCTTCCTTCTCGATATCTCCGCCTTTGATAACCTCAATTATCGGCAATGAATATTTCTTGGCAAATTCATAATCCCTTGTATCGTGCGCCGGCACCGCCATAATGGCGCCTGTGCCGTAATCCATCATAACGTAATCGGCGGTAAACACGGGTATGTCACAACCGGTTATGGGATTTACGGCGGTTATGCCGTCTATTCTTACACCGCTCTTTTCTTTTGCGAGGTGTACTCTCTCAAATTCCTTCTTGAGTTTGGCTTGCTGTTGATAATCCCTTATTTCGTCGAAATTACCGATACTGCCGGCAAAGCTCTGTATCATGGGATGCTCGGGCGAAACCACAAGGAAGGTTGCGCCGTAAATGGTATCGGGTCTCGTGGTATAAACTACCAGAGGATATTCTTTGCCGCCGCCTTTTATGGTGAATTCCACTTCAGCGCCGCAGGACTTGCCTATCCAGTTCTGTTGTTCAACCTTTATTTTTTCGAGAAAGTCAAGGTCCGTCAACCCTTCAAGCAATCTGTCGGCGTAATTTCTGATGCGAAGGAACCATACGTCCTTTTCCTTCTGTATAACCTCAGAGCCGCAACGGTCGCAAACGCCGTTCTGCGATTCTTCGTTCGCCAGCACTACTTTGCATTCGGGACAAAAATTGACAAGCGTTTTTGACTTGTACGCCAGCCCTTTTTTGAAAAGCTGAAGAAAAATCCATTGCGTCCATTTGTAATAGCCCTCGTCAGTGGTGTCTATGGTTCTGTCCCAGTCGAAGCTGTATCCTATTGCCTTGAGCTGTGTTTCGAATTTCTTTATATTGTTATCCGTGACGATTCTCGGGTGTTGCTTGGTTTTTATGGCATAATTCTCGGTGGGCAATCCGAAGGCGTCATAACCTATGGGGAAAAGCACGTTGTAGCCCTGCAATCTTCTTTTTCGGGAAATAACCTCCATGGAAGAAAAGGCTCTAATGTGCCCCACGTGCAGTCCGGCGCCCGAAGGATAAGGGAATTCTATCAGCCCGTAAAACTTCTTACGGCTGTCATCCTCTGTGGTCTCAAAAACCTTGTTGGCGTACCAGTATTCCTGCCATTTCTTCTCAATCTCTTTGGGGTTATATACTTTCGTCATCGCGTACCTCTTTGTTAGAAAAATTCATTTAATGATATCATAGCCTCACTTTATTGTCAATTATACTGGCTATTTTATGGTTTTTTTGTTAATATTATATTGTTTGGAAAATATTACAAATATATACGGAGGCGAAATGCAGCAAATAGTTGACAAAATAACGTCTTTCCTTGAGAATACCGGACTAAATATCCTTATGGCTGTCGTAGTATTATTCCTTGGATTACTAATAATAAAGACGGTTTCAAGGGTATCAAAATCCTCGCTGCAACGCACCGCAGTCGAGGGCGCCACGGCGTCTTTCATCGTATCAATAATCAACTTTACGCTCAAGCTCGTACTGCTCTTTCTCGTCATCAGCCTGCTCTTCCCGAATGCTTCGACGGGGCTTATCGCCGTTCTTGGCACGGCGGGACTTGCTATCGGTCTTGCGCTGCAAGGCAGCCTATCGAACTTTGCAAACGGCATGATAATCATCTTCACAAAGCCTTTCAAAGAAGGTGACTATGTAGAGATAGGAAGCATAGCAGGAAGCATACGCTCTATAGGTATCCTCACTACGGAACTTCTCACTCCCGATAACAAAAAGATTGTGCTCAATAACACAAAAGTAATAAACAGCGACATCACAAATTATTCCGCCCGTCCGACAAGACGTCTTGATATGACCTTTGCCGTCGCCTGCGGTTCTGACATGCAAAAGGTCGCCTCGCTTCTGAAAGAAGTTGCCGCCTCGCATCCCAACATACTCGATACTCCTGCCCACATAATCCGAATGTTGAAGCAAGAGAACTGCGCCGTTACTTTCGCTTTCAGAGTATGGGTTCCTACAAGCATGTATTGGGATATCTATTTTGATATAACCGAGAAGGTCTATTTCACTTTTGAACTCAACGGCATTAAGCCTGCGCTCAACCGCATGGTGCTCATTAACGGTCAAGAAGGAGAAAATGCGCAGTGAAAAAGCTTTCGGGATTCCCGGCGATTCTTGGCGCAAGCGTTCTCGCCGCGCTCGCCGTATTATATTTTACAGATTTAATAAGGCTTTGGCTTTGGGTGAAATATCTGTCGCTTTTCAGCTGTCTCGCCATCATTATATCACTCTATACCCGTTATGGCAAAAGGACGCTTTTTGACGATTGTATTTATTGTTTACGCAAAGCGCAAAAAAAACTCGACAACCTCAATTTCAACAAAAAAGACAGACTTGTCGGGCTGGATTTGCTGACGGTCAAGAATTATCTTGCCTTCGCCGAAAAATACGCTGAAGACATATATTTTATGTACGATTTGCATATTCTTAAGGAACCTCTTGCGCGTCTCGCGTCGCTGTCAGAAATTCTCACGCGCAGTCACAAGCACGAAGTTATGCGTGACAAAAACGATATTCTGCTTTTTCTCACAAGCCTGCGCCAAACCATAACCGAAGAGTACAACAAGATTCTTGCAAAAAAGAGCGCGGACCGAGCCGCAGCCAAACAAAAGCAAAAGACAAAATAACTCCTTCCCCATAAATAATAATCAGCCGCGACATCGAATACAATTATTATATGAATATTGTATTTTTTCTTATATTGATTTGCTCCATATATCTAATCACGTCGAAAAATCCCGAACAACTTATGGGCGTAATGCTTGAGGGAGTCAATAGCAGCGTAGGTTTGTGCCTCAAGCTCTTTGGCATATACGCCGTGTGGCTTTCCGTGTTAAAAATCCTCGAAAAAGGACGGCTGGACAAGGGTCTCGCGCAGTTATTAAAAAAGCCTATCGGCTTTCTTTTCAAGGACGAAAGTCCCGAGGCATACGGGCATTTGTCGTTGAACATCTCCGCCAATCTGCTGGGTATGGGTGGCGCCGCTACTCCTACGGGCATCAAAGCCATGGAGACCATGCGGCACAAAAAGAACAAAATAATGCTCGTCGTACTCAACGCCACGTCCATACAGCTTATCCCCACCACTATCGTCGCCATGCGCGCCACCTTCGGCGGCGGAGCAGACATAATACTGCCCTCGCTTGCTGCAACCTTGTTTACTTCGGTAATAGCCGTAATTCTCGTCAAAGTATTGGTCAGATAAATATGCTGATAGTCCCAGTAATGCTGCTGATAACGCTGCTGATAGCAATATTAAAAAATATCCCCGTATACGACAGCTTCGTCGAGGGCGCAAAAGAGGCGCTGACTCTTGTAGTGAGTATTCTGCCGTATCTTGCGGCAATTCTGCTTTCTATAGAACTCATGCGAAGTAGCGGCATGTCTGCCATGCTAGGCGACGCGATGGCGCCGCTATTTCGGCTTTTGGGTATCCCAAAAGAACTTTGCGAGCTACTTGTATTGCGCCCTCTGTCCGGAAGCGGCAGTCTGTCTCTTCTCGAAAAGATATACTCCGATTATGGCGTGGACAGCTATATCGCGCGCTCGGCAAGCGTAATAATGGGTTCAAGCGACACCATTCTTTATGTCGTAGCCGTGTATTTTTCGACGTCAAAAAATAAAAAAAGCGGGCTTGCCATACCCATTG
>JAQVME010000162.1 GCA_028703745.1 Clostridia bacterium | reverse complement strand
TAATGACGGAGGTATTTTTTATAAAATCCGAATTGAAATATACATCTGTAATTACAGCCGCACCGTTGGTAACTGCCGCCCCTGCGCCGGTTATTTCTCCTGTTATTGCTCCGACAAAATAGCTGTTGTTTATTTGGCACGGCGCCTCTCCGGAACCTCCTACAAAACCTGCCGCATAAATGTCTGAACCGACGTCGGAAACGACGTAGCTGGTATCGATTATGTACGAAATACCGTTTCCTACAAGTCCTCCTGCCATACCCTCGCCCCAAACGACAGAAGAGAAGACGAAAGAGGTGTCAATACTTCCGTTAGCGTAGAAACCTGCAATTCCGCCTGCGCATTGCTGGGCGGAAACCTCGCCAGTGAAACGGCATTGAGATGTCTGTAAGTTCTGCGCCTCTCCGCAAATGCCACCGGCATATATTTGTGCGGCGACAAGAGCAGACGAGGAACAATCAGTAAGCGGCGATTCCAAAGCCGTCCCTACAATGCCACCCGAAATAGATCCGCTAATCGAGGTATCACCTGTGTGACAATTTGAGATTAAGCCCAAGTCTATGCTGCCTACTGCGCCGCCGGTTGAACCGGTTGAATCAATCTGACTGCCGGTAACTTGTATGCCGATAAAGGCGCCGCCATCGGCATCGGCTACCAGTGCGGCAGCCAGGTTTCCCCCCGATATTTCAAAACCGTCAATGACGATGTTATAGAATACGGCGGAGACTGTATAAGCAAAAAGCGCGGCGTTGTCCTCATTATGCAATGCCAGACCGCTGAGCGTATACCCGTTGCCGCTGATAGTGCCTTCAAAGGCGCAGTTTTGCGTGCCGACAGGAGCGTAATCTGAAATAGCCGAGAAATCGATGTCGTTAAAGATGTCAAAATATTTCCCGGTATAAGAAAATTCATTGTTGTTGGTATTGTTGGCAAGCAGTCCGAACTGGTAAGGGCTGCTGAGAATGTACTGCGAAGCTTCCTCTCCCCTCGATGCGTACAAAATATCTCCGCCGTATAGGGCAAGCTTTGCGTACTCCTTGACGGCGCTGTCCAAGCCCTGAATATAAGGAGCATAGCCGAAGCCTTCGACGCTCTGAGAATAAACCCACTCGCCGTAAAACAACATGCTTTCTGATATATTTATGATTTCATAATAGTTTAGACCGAATATATCCTCAGAGGGGCTATCTGTCGCGCCTGCTATACTCAGACCGTCGGCGCCTATAGCGTGACCGATAAACACGTTGTTGCTGTCGCTCTTGAGGTAATAAAGCCTTTCTGCATCGGAGCTTTCGTGCATGAACCCTATAATAGCGCCTACATAACCGCTACCCGAAAGCAGGCCACCCGTATTGTAACCTTCGGACAACCCGCCCTCGTGATAGCCCACAAGCCCGCCCGTTCTGTTGTAGGCTTCGATATTGCCCGTATTGTAAACCCGTGTTATATTGCCATAATTGGAGCCCGCGATGCCGCCAACATCCGAGTAGCCGTTTATTTCGCCGGCGTTGAAACAGTCTTTTATTTGCGCAGATCTGTCGCTGAACACAATGCCGTTTATGCCGGCAATGCCTCCCACGCTTGTACTCATGGACGCGTCTATGACTCCGAAGAAATAGCTGCGTTCAATAACGCCGAAATTGAAGCCGGCTATGCCGCCGAAATTCTCTGTCGTTCCCGCGCCGGAGTATAACCTTGCGCTGCTTGAGCAATTCTCTATTTTTTTGCCGACAAAACTGCCCGCGATACTACCGACGCCGGTCTTTCCCAGAATGCCGCCGCCTACTATGTTTATGTTGCGGAGCGTGCCTGCCTCGTCTGTTTCCGATACCGTAGTGGAAACGTTGCCAAAAAGTCCCAATCCATCCGATGTGGGCAATGATATGCTAAGTCCGGCAATGTCAAAGCCGCCTCCGTCATAAATGCCGTCAAACTCATTTCCTAAGCCGAGGCCTATCGGCAAAAAATTGTGCGCAGAAAGGTCTATGTCGGCAGTCTGTAAAAAGTATGTATTAATGTATTTTTGTCCGTTATTTACGTTGTAAGAAAGTAGCGCCAATTCTTCGGCGGTGGATATGACATAGGGATTGGACGGACCGTTGGGTTCAAGCGCATCCTGAAGGGAAAGAGAGGCGGCTCTGAAGTCGCTCCACTGTCCGTCGGCGGCGTAAGCCGAATCTCCGGTCTGTATTCCGATAAAAAGCATCGTCAATATTATGCCTGCAACAATCAGCAGCCTGAATATTCCCTTGCGTTGCTTAACCATTTGCCCTCCAAAGATAGTACATACCTATACCATTATACATTACAGTATAGCATAAAGAGCGCAGAATTTTCAATAGTTATTAATAAATAATATAAATAAAATAGAGACATTTTATGTGCAAGAAGGCTCGATTCTTCGCCGCGCGGGTATCCCCGTCAAGGGTTTTTATTCCTTATGTGTTTAACGTCGAATTGTACGGTACTACGCAAAAGCCCATTACGTAGCTTTCGTCTGCAGGTATGCTGTAGGCGGCGGAGCTGCTCACACCGCTGACATAACCGTCAATGTGAACATATACGCCGTCACTTTTTGGGAGGTCTTCATTGCGCCTTGATGCGTCAATACACCATTTGGGGTGCATTCTGACCTTGAAGTTGAAGGGCTTTGCGAGAGCAAGGAACAGCAAGCCCTCGCTTTTTGCGTTGCGTATCAAAGCAAAGCGAGTGTCGCAGCGGTTGCCGGCTTCTTGAGGCTTGGTGTATTTGTGGGCAAAATCCTTTGCCGAAGCGCTAAAAATGCCTATTTGCGCATATTCATTTGCATCGGGATAATTGTCGACGGGACCTCTGCCATAATAGGTTATATCTGAAAATTCAGGCGCCATTTTTATTAGTTTTCCAAAGCATTGTAGCGGCGGTAGATTCTTTCTTCGCGGGTGAAGTGTGGAATACACCTCCATTTTGCCTCCGGCATAAAGTACGTACATATCCTGTGTGATATAGCTTTCTTTGTCGCCGATATAAAACTCGTTGTTGATTTGAATCTCCACGGCGGCGGCGTTGCCCTTGCCGTCATCGCGCAACTTGTATGAAAAGCCGGACGGCACTACGTTTATGATTTCGTCGCCGGCGCTTGCGCCGACTGCGGCGGGTCTGAGTATGTTCGTGGCAAAGCAACCCGTGCCCATTCTTGCAGGATCGGCCTCGAGGTATTCCGTGCCGTTTATGACAAAATTCAGCATACTGCCTCTGTTTTTGTCCATACGCATATATCCGCTGGTGAAATGCACCGTAAGTATACCGTTTCTGTCGACTACCTTAATTCTGCCCTTCTCTGCCGTTTCGGTGTCGGGTAGCGACATGTTTATTTTGTGCTGTTCGATAGCTATGATTTTGCCGTCGTTCTTGCCGATATATTCCACATTAAGGAACATATCACCTTGCACAAAGCCCAGAAAGACGTCAAACTTTCGGCTTTTTTGCGGAGGTATGACCGCGTCAAGCTGTGTGCGGCTTATTTCTTTGCCGTCAATATACACGCGAAGCATTATTTTTATATCCGATGTATCAGTGAAATAATTGCGGTTAAAAAGCTCCAGTGTGCCGTTATCCAACAGCTTTGACACAAGCGGACGGTAAACATGCTTCAAATCCTCCGCGGACGGATGAGGCGCTCGGTCGGAGCCAAAAATTCCGTCCTCACAAAGCCAGCCGTCGTGAATATAGCCGTCGAAGTCGTCCCCCGTCAGCTTTTTGCCGTTCATTCTTACGGACTGGTCGGCAAACCGCCAGACGCAACCGCCCATAAAATTCTCGTTGGCGAAGAAAGCCCGAACATATTCATGGAGTCCGCCTCTGCCGTTGCCGGCGGCGTACGCGTATTCGCAAAGAAACACAGGTTTTCCCGTGACATTTTCTTCCTTAGCGACTTTTTGGAGCACTCCAGGCAGCCTTGAAATATCGTTATTCTTGAGCGACAATACGTCGTAGCACTTTCTTTTTGAATTTATGACACCTTCATACTGCACGGGCAAAGCCGATACTTTTTTTAGCCATTCATAGCAAATGTCCTGACAGAGCTGTCCGCCGCTGTCATTGCCCAGCGACCACATAATGACGGAGGCTTGATTCTTGAATGTGTGATACAGCCTTTGCGTTCTGTCGAGAAAGGTCGATGCCCACTTGCGCTTGCCGCTTATGAGGTTCGGACGGTAAAACGGCGAGTACCACGTGCCGTTGGTTTCTATCTCTGCCTCGGGTATCAAATAAATGCCGGAGATGTCGCACAGCTCGGCAAATATAGGATGAGGCGGATAACCCGCCGTTCTGACGGCGTTT
>JAQVME010000161.1 GCA_028703745.1 Clostridia bacterium | reverse complement strand
TTTTCAGCGAACGCACAAAGCCCTCCCATATGCCCGTGGCGTCGAGAGGCGACAGCTTGTTGCTTTCGCGGTTCCAGTTGTTGAAATTCCCGACTATGGAAACTGACTTTGCATTGGGCGCCCACACGCGGAAGCGCCAAACCTTCTTTTTGTCTTTGACGATGTAGCTGGGTTTGAAAAATTTGTGCGAGGAATAGTTCGTACCCTCGTTAAAAAGATATATCGGATAATCATAAGTGTTTTTTGGCATCATCGTTTTCCTTTTCAAAAGTTATATAATGTGTAGCCTTGCGGTAAAGCCTTTCTTAGTGTTTTGTAACGCTTGCGAAACAGCGCACTGTTCGTTTCTGCGGCTACTACGCTGCTGCCGCTGCCGCTCATCACCGCTTGCGAAAAGCCGGCGCGCCTCAGCAGGTCAATGCCCGTTGAGATATTGGCGTTCAGACTTTCGGCGGCGCGCTGAAGGGCGTTGAAGGGAACATATGTTCCGCCGCGCATATCTCTTAGCAGCTCGTCGATGTCGGCGTTTTGTCCTCCGATTTTGTCGTAGAGCGCGTATGCCTCAGCGGTGCTGACGCCTCCCGGGCAAACGAGTACGGCGTACCTCGCTTTCGGCAAGGTCACGTCGGTAATAAGCTCTCCCGTGCCGCGCACTCTCTTGTTCCCGCCTTCGTACATATACGGTACGTCGCTGCCGGCTTCAAGTAGCAGTCGCAAAGGTATGGACGGAAGGTCGAACAGCTTTTGCATACAATGCGCCACTCCCGCTGCATCGGCGCTTGAGCCTCCAAGCCCTGCCGACATAGGTATGCGCTTCTTGATGAAAAAATCCGCGCCCGGAGTACCGAACTCTTTTTGTATCAGCTCCGCCATAGTTTTTGCGGAATCGCCCGTCAGCCGTTCGGTGAGTCCCGAATAGGTTACGCTCATTTGTCCGTCTTGCAGTATTTCTGCCTTGATCGCATCATAAACGCCGATATTGGTGACAATACTGTCAATGGTGTGCATGCCGTCTTTTTTTCCTGTAAGCGACAAAGCGAGATTGATTTTGGCGTATGCTTTATGCGTTGCTGTTTTTTTCATAATACTGTTTTTAGTATACCATTTTTTAACTTAAAAGGTCAATAGTAATATTGATGCTTAAAGGTGCGGCAAAAGGTCGCGGATTAATAAAAAAATTAAGGACAAGCGCCCTTAATTTTTCGTTCATTATAAAACTTTGCGTGGGGTGTCCGGTTATTCTCTGGCGAATTTCAAGAACCTGTCGAAGGCGAGTTCGCCTTGCTTGTTGTTTTTGAAAACTGCCGTGCATTCCAGAATTTTTATGCAGGTCTGATTGATATAATCTATGACGGCGTCGCGAGCGCTTTTTTTGTCGCATTGAGCGCCCAGGTTGTTGGCTATTTGAGCGATAAGACCGAAATGCTTTGACAGTCTCTCGTCCTCGTTTATTGCGCGGAAATCTATGTTGCCCGAAGCCAGCAAGTTGATTATGTCGTTTATTTCTGCTTTGAGCCGCCCCGGCAGGATAAACAGCCCCATTGCCTCGATAAGCCCTATGCCTTCCTTCTTTATGTTGTGCATATCTTCAGTGGGGTGATAAATGCCGAAGGGGTTTTTTTCGTCGGTACGGTTGTTGCGCAAAATCAAGTCAAGGCAATATTCGCCTTTGGAATTCATGGAAGCTATCGGCGTTACGGTATTGTGCGGCGCGTTTGTGTAGGCGAGAATGCCAACGCTTTCGTCAGTATAGCTCTGCCAGCGGGTATAAATCTGATTGGCAAGCTCGAGGGCGCGGAACTTGTTGCGGGAAGAAACGTGAACGACGCTGTTGTACCAGTCCCTGATTGCTATTGAGGCGTCGAGGACGCTTGACAACTGCTTCTTCAGCGGCCGGTAAAACATCGGCAAGACCTTTCTGCCGCCCTGATAGTGGTCGTGTGACAAAATAGAGCCGCCGACTATGGGCAAATCGGCGTTGCTACCCATAAAATAATGCGGAAAAGCCCCGACAAAATCCAACAATCTTGCGAAGGAGTTTTCGTCAATCTTCATGGGGATATGTCTGTCGGAAAGGGCTATGCAATGCTCGTCATAGTACACGAAAGGCGAATACTGGAGATGCCATGCCTCTCCGTTCAATGTGATAGGCGCGTAGCGCAGCGTTTGGCGCGCGGGATGGGTAAGCGTGCCGGCAAAACCCAGATTCTCTAGACAAAGCATACACTTAGGATACTTATCCGTCGTCTGGTTCTTTTCGGCGAGCACTTGTTTTGGGTCTTTCTCCGGCTTGGCGAGATTTATGGTGATGCCGACTTCGCCGTTTTCGCCGCTCGTCATCCATCTGATGTTCTTCTTTATGTCGGACATACGTATATAATTGTTGCTGACGGAGAGCTTGTAGAGATAGTCGGTGGCGTCCGCGGCGGAAACGCTGAAAAGGTCGCTGAATTCTTCAATAACTATCGAAGGAGCCGGCGTGACCAGTCCCATTATTTTTGTTTCGAACCTCAGCGCCGATTCGGGCGCGGTAAGCCCTTTTTCGACGGCATACGCCACCATGGGATTCAAAATTTCTGTTTGCAAATCCACGCGGTCGGCAATCTCAAACGTGTTTTCGACGTTGAAAAGCTCCAAAAGTTGATTCTTTGCGTAGATTGCATCTTCAAAGCTTAGGTTCAGCTTGTCCTTAGCGTAATACAAAAGATTTTCAATGTGTTTGTTTATGTATGCCATTTGAAATTTCCTCAATATTGTTGATATGTAATTTTAATCGTGTTACAATGTTTAATAAGAAATATTAAAGAAATTATACACGAAAGGAGTATCTATGGCAAGGGCTTTAGATAAGAATTATTTTCTTAACAGTTCGGAATTCCGCGTTTCACACAAAGAATTGTACAATAACGGCATAGAGCTTTCCGCCGAAAGATACAGCCGCTTGACGGAGGGTTTGACGGGCAGTATCAGCTTTTTTTCTTCGCCCGGCAGAGCCGAACTGATAGGAAACCATACCGACCACAACAACGGCTTCGTGCTGGCTGCGACAGTCGACCTCGACACCGTAGCGGCAGTTGTCTCAAGCGACGGCGACGAAATAATTATTAATTCGGAGGGCTATCCTCAGGTCAAGGTGTGCTTGTGCGATTATGCCGTAAATAAGGACGAATACGGTACAAGCTCCGCGCTGGTTCGCGGCGTAATAAAAGGCTTCCTCGACAGGGGTTTCAAAATAGGCGGTTTCACCGCCAACACCTCGTCAAATATTTTCAAAGGGGCGGGAGTTTCGTCTTCGGCGGCTTTCGAGCTGTTGCTTTGCGAAATACTCAATGTGCTCTACAACGGCGGCGCGATAGACTGTATCACCAAGGCAGTCATATCCCAATACGCAGAGAACGAATATTTCGGCAAGCCGTCGGGGCTTATGGACCAGCTGACAATATCAAGAGGCGGCGTAAGCTTTATGGACTTTGCGGATACCAAAATGCCGGTATCGGAATGCGTAAAGTGGGATTTCTCCGATATATCGCCGGTTATCATAAATTGCGGCGGAGACCATTGCAATCTAACGGCGGAGTACGCCGAGATACGGCAGGATATGCACGACGTGGCGGCAGTCTTTGGCAAGCCCAGCCTTCGGGGAGTAGCCGAAGCGGATTTTTATAAAAAAATTGCCGAATTGCACAAGCAGTGCGGCGGCAGAGCGGTGCTGAGGGCAAAACACTTCTTTGACGAGAATGCCAGAGTAAAAAAAGCCTTATCGGCAATAAATAACAATGATGCAGGCGCGTTTTTAGAGTTGATCAACCAGTCGGGAGTATCAAGCTATGAGCAGTTGCAGAACTGCTACGCAAAGTCCGACGCAGGGCAGAATATTCCGCTGGGATTGCACTTTTCGGCGCGTTATCCGCACATATTGGCAAAAAGAGTGCACGGCGGGGGCTTCGCGGGAACCATTCTCGTTATGCTCGAAAAAAGCTATTCGGCGGACTTCGCCGAATATATGAAAGACCTTTTCGGCGGAGACAATATTTTTAATTTGTGTATCCGCAACAAAGGCACAACAAAGGTGGAGGTATAATAGTATGCATTGGACGGGCAAGGTGGAATCCGTAGCGTTCACGTTATTCGGCAGAGAGGTGGCTTGGTACGGCATCATAATTACGAGCGCGATGCTTATCGGATTGCTGACCGCCATACGATTGGCGCGCAGAGTAAAAATAAAATCCGACGACTTGTTAGAGATGTTTTTGATTGCCATACCTATGCAATACTATTTGCCAGACTGGGCTATGTCATAGTCCGACCTTACGAATACTTCGTAA
>JAQVME010000160.1 GCA_028703745.1 Clostridia bacterium | reverse complement strand
AAAATTCTGTTTTCGCCGGGCGCTTTTTCGGAGGCGCGGAGATCTCTCATAATGTTGCCGGCGGTCTTTCTGAATTCGTCTTCGCCTGAGAATGCGTTGGTATCTATGGCGATGAAGAAATGTCCAAGATGGAAGGGTACTTTCTTGCCGTCTTGCATTCCTGTAAGCATCTTCAAATAGTTCCCGGCTTGCAATGCCGCCGAGAGCACTTCAACAACAGTGGCGTATCCGTAGCCCTTGTAGCCGGCAAGCTCTTCGCCTATGCCGCCGAGGGGAGCCAGTGCCGCTTCTCCGGTGTTCAAATCCACAAGAATCTGGTCGGTGTCGGTCTTTGCTTTTCCGTCTCTGCCGATAACCATGCCTTCGGGCGTGGATTTTCCGATTCTTGAATAATATTCAAGCTTTCCTCTTTGTGTAATTGAGGTCGCGCAATCAAGTACAAACGGAAATTCCTCATCGGTAGGAAGTCCTACGGTCAGAGGATTGGTGCCGAGCATATTCTCTACACCGAAGGTAGGAGCAATAGACGGACGCGCGTTTGTGCCGGTGATGCCTATCATGCCTTGCTTGGTCGCCATTGTGGCAAAGTAGCCTGCAATGCCGTAGTGACAGCTGTTGCGTACGGCAACCATACCCATGCCGTATTTCTTCGCCTTGTCTATAGCCATTTGCATGGATTTGAAGCCTATGACTTGTCCCATACCGTCATGACCGTCGATGACGGCGGTTGTTGCGGTTTCTTTTATAATTTCAAAATTTGTTACGGGGTTCTGGATACCCGCAAGTATTCTGTCGATATAGATAGGCTTGAAGCGGTTTACTCCGTGGGATTCAATACCCCGTCTATCGGACTCCACAAGGATATCCGTGCAGATTTCCGCGTCAGCTCTGGGAACACCCACGCCTACGAAAGCGTCGGTAACAAAGTTGATAACGGTTTTCCAGTCAAGAACAATTTTTGCCATATTTGTACTCCTTTAATGATTTTCAATATCTTGAATAATATCATAATTACCTATGATAGTCAATTCTAAAAGGGCGTATGCCTTATATTTTGCTTCGGTAAATAATTAGTATTGAAAATACGGGAGAAAAATGGTAAACTGTTATAGAATTTATTATAAGTACAAAATTTTCGGAGGAAGCATGTCTGTTGAAAATGCCGCAAGAAGACTAGCAAGGCGAAACAAATGGGCTTATTGTTTTGGAGGAATCGGCAGGGACATGGCTTATCAGCTTTTTAACGCCTGGCTTTTCACCTTTATACTTCTAACAAACAGAATTACTTTGTCCCAACAACTCACGCTTACGGCGATTTTTATTCTATGCAAGCTTTGGGACGGCTTCAACGACCCGATTATGGGCTTTATTATTGAAAAGACGCGCACCAGATTCGGCAAATTCAAGCCTTGGATGCTTGTCGGGGTATTTACGAACAGCGTTGTGCTTATGGTGATTTTTTCGTCGAGTATGTTCGGCATTACGGGGTGGAGCTATGTGGCGTTCATAAGCTGTATGTATCTTCTGTGGGACATCACCTTCACTATGAACGACATCAGCTATTGGTCTATGTTGCCTGCTTTGACCTCGAACAACTCAGACCGTGACAGCACGTCCGCCTGGGCAAACTTGATGGCGGGAGCCGGAGCCGGCATAGCCGGTGTCAGCATACCGTTTTTTACGGCGGGGAGATTTACTATCGGCGGCAGTAACCTCATAGCCTATGCCGTTATTTCGGGCATAATATGTATGTTTTTTATCGGTTGCCAGTTGTTGACCTTTTTCGGTGTCAAGGAGGAGCATATAGCTCTGCCGCAAAAAAACAAAAAATCCGGCGACGAGATGAATATCCGCAAGGTGTTCCGCATTTTGAAAAAGAACGATCAGCTTTTATGGACGGCGCTGGTAATGCTTATTTACAATTCCTCCGGGTCCATACTCGCGGGCATGCTGACTATCTACGTTTACATAACCTACGGCTATGAAGGCTATCTGGTGACAGTTTTTTCCATAGTATTCGGCGTAATGGGCGCTTTACCTATGTTGCTCTTTCCCTATTTGTCGAAGACCTTCGGGCGCAGAAAACTTATATGGTTATGTATCGGCATTTCCTCACTGGGCTACATAATGTTTTTCTTTATGGGCTTTATCGGCGGTATGACGGGCTTTTATTTGCTGGCGGTTTGCGGCGTGCTCATAAACTTCGGGCAGAGCTTGTTTTATAACATCTTAACCATAAACATCAGTAACGCCGTGGAATACAACGAATGGAAGACAGGCAGCCGCAACGAGGGCATTATATTTTCACTGCGCCCGCTTATGGCGAAGTTCGGAGGCGCTCTTCAGTTCGGCATTATCAGCGTAACCTACGCCGTATTACATATAAACGACATCACGAATTACATTTCCAAGGTCGAAAACGGCGTTTATCAAGGACTGTATACCGAAGGCCAGAAGACGGAGCTTATTTCCGCGGCGCTAAAAAATACCAATGCGTCGACGTCGCTTGTTTTGCGCGCCATAATGGTGGTACTGCCTGTGACTCTGCTTTTGACGGCATGCTATATCTGCTGGAGAAAATGTACCATAGACGAGAAAAAATACGCCGAAATAGTAGCCGATCTCGCCGCCATAAAAGCCGAGAAGAACTAATTTATATTTTTTTGTCAAAATTGTAAAAAAATAGTGCTAAAGATTGGAATTGAATAATAATATGTTGACATTTTTATAAAAAAAACTATATAATGTGGGAAGGGCATACATATTCTTAATAAAAGACCACCCAAACAAGGAGATTTAGCATGAGGAGATTTTCAAAATTCTCTACAGTTCTTTTTATTATGCTTTTTATTGTTATTATGGCGACCGCTTGCGGCGGAAAAGAGTTGAATATTGTCTTTGACGTCGATGGCGCGACATATCATACCCTTACCGTAAAAGGCGAGGAGGACCTAAAAATTCCTGATGATCCTTTGAAAGACGGCTATGACTTTACAGGATGGTACATAGACAGCTCCTTGCGGACCAAATACGAAAAGACCTTGCCCGAGCAGAGCATAACGGTATATGCGGGGTGGAAGGCAAAACAATTTGTCATAAGCTTCAACAGTAACGGCGGCTCCGCCGTGGCGCCGATAACGCAAGACTTCGGTACAGCCGTGACGGCTCCTGCATCTCCCACAAAGTCAGGGTACACCTTTGACGGTTGGTACAACGGCGATACAGAATATGAATTTGCGACTATGCCGTTAAACGGTGTTACGCTTGCGGCGCAATGGATGGTGAATGAGTACACCATAACCTTTGACAGCAACGGAGGCTCGACTGTTGCCGCAATAGGACGCGACTTCGGAACTGCCGTTTCGGCGCCTTCGGCGCCCACAAAAACTGGCAGTACCTTCGTCGGCTGGTTTACCGATAATACAACTTTTGAGAACGCTTATACCTTCACGACGGTACCCGCTCATAACGTTACTCTATTTGCGCAGTGGACGGTGAACAGCTATACCGTTACCTTTGACGGCAACGGAGGCGCTTTGCAAAGCGGCGAAGCCGTGCAAAGCGTGGTATACAGCGAGGCAGCAACGGCGCCGGTTTTTGAAAAGGCAGGCTATACGTTTGCAAGCTGGGACAAAGAATTTGATAATATCACCGCGCAAGTGACAGTCATGGCGCAATGGACGGTAAATGAATATACTATAGCCTTTGAAAGCAACGAAGGAAGCGCGGTTGCGCCCATAACCGAAGACTATGGCTCTGAGGTGGCGGCACCTGCCAATCCCGAAAGAACGGGATACAATTTTGGTGGCTGGTATACCGATGACGAAACCTTCGAAATACCTTATGTTTTTGATACTATCCCGCTCAACGGCATTACCGTATATGCCGATTGGTCACCTATAGATTATTATATTATCTACAACTTAGACGGAGGCGGATTTGACGGAGAGTATGCCACGGAATACACCGTCGAAAGCGGAGAGCTTACGCTCACCGCGCCAAAAAAGACGGCGTATGACTTTCTGGGCTGGTACTCCGAAAGCGGCTACATCAACATTGTCGAAAAAATAACCGCCGGCTCTACGGGAGACAAGGAACTTTTTGCCCGCTGGCAGGCGACGGTTTATGCAATTACATATAATCTCGGCGGAGGCGGATTCGACGGAGCGTATGCCACAGAATACACCGTTGAAAGCCAAGAGCTTGCGCTCGCTGCGCCGACAAGGTCGGCATATGATTTTATTGGCTGGTACACAGAAAGCGGCTACATTAACATAGTCGAAAAAATAACCGACGGCTCTACGGGAGACAAGGAATTTTTTGCCCGCGGGCAGGCGAAGCTTT
>JAQVME010000159.1 GCA_028703745.1 Clostridia bacterium | reverse complement strand
GCCTATTCTTTTATTGTAGTGTTTGCCTCATTATTAATGTGCGCCATAGAGCCTTTCTCTCTAAAGGAAGTTCTGTTCGAGGTTGTTTCCGCCTTGGGTACTGTAGGTTTGTCCACAGGCATTACCCCCGGTCTTTCTCCTGTTTCTCTGGCTCTAATAATGCTGATAATGTATACGGGAAGCTGTTAGTTTCATATCAGAATTATAGCACCTTTTATGCCTGCTTGCAACTTTGCCGTAATATACTTTATTAATGGTAATTGTAATGTGGAAGTACCCCTTAATACTGCCAATTAAGGGGTATTTCTTAATCAACAAAAAGGCAAATGAAGGTTTTTGGCAGTATACACGTGTTACGTGTGAATATATCTTATCACACGGGATACGTGTGTGTCAAGACAATTACACGTATTTCGTGTACTATTGTCTTGAGGTAATTATGAATAAATTTGCTCAAAGACTAAAGGAAACGATAAAGACTAATAATTTGAGTCAAACTAAGATAGCCAAAGAATTCAACACCACACAGCAAACCGTCAGCCGATGGGTCAACGGCGAAAGTCAACCCGGTTATGACATCCTTTACAAATTGTGCGTCTACCTGAATGTTTCCGCCGACTATCTGCTTGGGATATCCGATTATTAGAAACCTAAGGTTGCTGTTTGCGGAAAGAAGTTGAAAAAATACCCCTTAATACTGCCAATTAAGGGGTATTTCTTAATCAACAAAAAGGCAAATGAAGGTTGTTGGCAGTAGTTCATACGCAATTTGCGTATAGCTATATTATAGTACGCATATTGCGTATTGTCAACGGCTTATACGCATTTTGTTGTATAATTTAGCTATGTTTATAAAGCGATTGAAGGAAGCCAGACAAGAAAAAAAGCTAACGCAAGCAGAAATGGCAAATTTACTGAATATCTCAAAAACTGGTTATGCCGGCTGGGAACAAGGCAGAACAGAGCCTAACCTTGATATGCTTTCCAAGCTATGCAAAATATTGAATGTCTCCGCCGACTATCTGATAGGTTTATCCGAGTATTAAAAAAACCATTCTTTTGCGCTTTTTCGGGCAGCCGAAAAAAACAGCGCATAAAAGCATTACATAATGAAATAAAAATGATATCCCCTCTTATTTTGAATTAAGCGGACTTTTGTCTATTGACATTTATCCTATAATATGCTATTATTAATACAATTAGGAACGCTGTTCCGTTGAGCAGAACAGCAACCGGAGCGTAACAACAAGTCCGCCGACGATTAAGCAAAAATCTCATATCGGACACAACGGTTTTTGGCGCAATTTTAATTTTGATGACACATAAGAGCTTATAATTAAAGAAAAGCCGAAAGCAGTGTATAATAAAAAAACGTATTAGATAATTATTTTGGAGGTAATAACAAAAATGGAAACGAGATACGCGGTATCAAAAAAAGAGGTGTCGACGATGACGACTGAGCAGCTGCGCGAGACTTTTCTCTTGCAGAACCTGTTTGAGAAGGGCAAGCTGAACCTGGTCTATTCGCATATCGACAGAATTATAGCCGGGGGATGTATCCCCGTTGAGGATATTTCTTTGCCTTCAGGCGCAGAGCTCAAAGCCGCCTATTTTCTCGAAAGGCGTGAGATGGGCGTCATATGTATTTTCGGCAGCGGTGAAATAGTAGCCGATGGCATAAGCTATCCTATGAAAAAATACGATTGCTTATATCTTACTAGAGGAACAAAAGAAGTTACGTTCCGTTCCGATGATAAGCAGAATCCGGCATTTTATTATATCAATTCCACGCCGGCGCACCGCGCGTGCAAGACCGTGCACATTCCGCTCGAAAAAGCCGTCCACGTCACTCTCGGCAGCGACAAGGACTGCAACAAGCGTACCATAAACAAATACATTATTCCCGGGGTAGTCGACAGCTGCCAGCTGACTATGGGGCTGACTATACTTGCGGAGGGCAGCGTGTGGAACACCATGCCCACGCATACCCATGAGAGAAGAATGGAGGTTTATTTATACTTTGACATAGCCGAGGGCAACGTGGTCTTCCATATGATGGGCGCGCCCGAAGCCACAAAGCATATCGTAATGAACAATTATGACGCCGTCATCTCTCCCAGCTGGTCTATACACAGCGGAGTCGGCACAAAGGATTATACCTTTATTTGGGGTATGTGCGGAGAAAATCAGGAATTTGACGATATGCAGGGTGTGAAAACCACCGATTTATTATAAATTATTTGGAGGATATATGATACTTGATATGTTTAAGCTTGACGAAAAGGTAGCCATTGTCACGGGCAGTAACACCGGTCTTGGACAGGGCATTGCCATAGCTCTTGCGGAAGCAGGCGCAAAGGTGGTGGGAGTAAGCAGGAGACCCAGCGACGAAACGCAAAAAATAATCGGAGAAGACAAGTTTTTTAACATCGTCGCGGATTTATCTTCGAAAGAATGTATACCGTCGATAATAGAAGGCGCTTTGGAAAGGTACGGCAGAATAGATATTCTCGTCAACAACGCCGGCATAATAAGAAGGCAGGACGCTATTGAATTCAGCGAGGAATATTGGGATGAGGTGATGAACACAAATTTGAAAACCTTGTTTTTCTTGTCACAGGCGGCGGCGAAGGAATTCATAAAAAACGGTGGCGGCAAGATAATAAACGTCGCCAGTATGCTATCCTTTCAGGGCGGAATAAGAGTGCCCAGTTACACTTCGAGCAAGAGCGCCGTAAAAGGACTTACCATGGCGCTGTGCAACGAATGGGCAAAATATAACATAAACGTCAACGCCATAGCTCCCGGATATATGTCAACAAACAACACCGAAGCGCTTCGCGCCGACGAAAAAAGAAGCTCCGAGATTCTGGGAAGAATTCCTGCGGGCAGATGGGGGACGCAGAAGGACATTATGGGCGCGGCTGTACTGCTTGCAAGCCCTGCCGGCGATTATATAAACGGCTACACCATAGCAGTCGACGGGGGTTGGCTGGCAAGATAGCTTTTTTTGCGGAGGTAAAAGAGGACATGGACGAGAGAATAAAAAAGGTTTGGCAACTTGCTGACGATTCGACGAAGAGGTTTGCACCCGAATCGCTGAATTGGCAATGGGGACAGGCGTTATACTTGTACGGTTTGTCACGTATAGACAAGGAGTTCGGAGCGCAGAAATATACCGGATACCTTCAGAAATTCTATGACTACCATATGGGCAAGGGCTACAGGGTCAATACGTCCGATACCGCGGCGCCGGCGCTGGGCGCTTTTTATCTGTCGGAGGAGCTGGGTATGGCGCAGTACGCTTCAATAGTAGAAAGAGCAAGAAAATACATTGACGAGGCGCCCAAGGTCGTCGAGGATATGCCCAATCATCTGGGCAGCGGCATAGAGAGTCATATTTATCCAAAGAGCATTTGGGTGGACAGCATGATGATGTACGGCGTCTTTACCGGCTGGTACGCAAAAGCCAAAGGCGACGGAGAGCTTATGCGGTTTGCCGCAAAGCAACCCAGGCTGTTCGCAAAATACCTGCTTGACGAAGAAGAAAACCTTTTTTATCATTGTTACTGGACGACGCTTAAGACCCACTATCCCAAAAGAAAACTGTTTTGGGGCAGGGGCAACGGCTGGGTTATGGCATCCATTCCGCTTTTTATTGAATATCTTGACGAGGGCGGTGACAAGCAATTTGCTATAGAGCTGTTCAAGAAGCTTTCGGCGTCGCTTCTCAAGTATCAGAGAGCCGACGGGTATTTCGAAACCGTTTTCAACAGAGTGGGCGAGACCTATACCGAAAGTTCTGCCACAATGCTTATCGCCTCAGGCTGGTTCTACGGCTATCGCGCGGGTTGGCTTGGCGAAGAATATTATGAGGCGGCAAAAAAGGCGTTTAACGCCGTCGTAGACGATTTCGAAACCAAGGACGGTTTGCTCTCAATGCCAAAAATCAGCGCGCCGACATCGGCGATACAGCTTATACCCTATTTCGTTTACAAAATCACACCCAGAGGCAATGACTGGCATTACGGACTTGCCGCGGCTTTTTTTGCCGCATTACAATATAAACGCTGTCTGGAAACAAAAAAATAACGGGAGACATATGTTATTTTTATATATAATAATTGCGCTAGCCGCGCTTGCTTTTGTTTGGATAATCATTGATATCGTTATCGCTTTGGGCAAAAAACCCATTCCGGATTTGCCGACTGAATTTCTCAGCCCGAGCGGTCTGTCGTTGGTTTACCATTATCTCACCGAGCCCGACAAGATTCCCGAAGGCACGGTGGTTGACGAGGAATATATACTTGAAAGCTTGGCACCGTCGATAAAATATATAAACGGACGTT